>JBCCFC010000083.1:0-18958 GCA_039029935.1 Chloroflexota bacterium | reverse complement strand
TTCGTTCTTCCTGAAACCATTTGCCGTTGGGAATGGGATTCCAGATACTTGAGGCTAAGGAATCGCATGGGCATATTTGTCTATATTTTGCTCATTTGTCCATGTAGAAAGGAACGGTTGTGGTGCATCAGGTATTTGTCAATATCGGATAATAGTTGATAGTTGATAGTGGAAAGTTGATAGTTAATCATGACACCATCGGCAAGATTGATTCGATAGAAGTGATCAAAAAGAGGCTGGACTTTTAGCATAAAAAATTCAGCCTCTTTTTGATTTTACAACAGAAAAACTATCAACTATCAACTCTCAACTCTCAACTATCAACTATTCACTCGCCCGACTAATCAGCGGTAAGAAAATGCGTCGTTCACCTTCATCACCAAATGGACTGACCACATCGCCACCAACGTCAATCGCAAAGGAGAGCGTCTGCTCGACCGTATTACCCAACGCATCTTGACTGGTGGTGTCTACGTCAATGAAGTACAGACCTGACGCCATGTCCGCTGTGTTCGTAATCATCAACGAAACTTGCACTGGCAGTGCATTGACAACGACAGATGGCTGCATCTGTTGTGTGCCAACATCGCGAATGGTCTTGAGTGACCGTGCCTTGCTTTCGACAACCAGGCCAACTTGGACCCTCTCTGGCAGTGTAGATGAGCCAACCGTTAAGGTGACTGGTGTGGTCCATTCACCAACAGGCATGACATCAATGGCGATTAAGGTGCTGTCACCCGTCGCAAGATTGATGAAATCTTCGACAACCGCCAGTTCATAGCTGTCCTTGCGCACGACCAGCGTCACTGGAATCCGTTCTTCATGCAGGTCATCGTGACCAACCAGCGTCATCTCGTAGGTTCCTGTCTCCAAGAACGCGGTATCAGTCATGGTCAATCGGGTTGCCATCATCTGTGCGCTATAGCTACGCGCCTGCAAATCTGGCTGAATCGTGCTGGTTTCCAACTGCCATTCCAAACCCACAGGTGCATCTTCAAGCACAAGATTGATGGACCCCTGACCATTCTGCAAGTCGTGGACCGTGATGTCAAGCGTGACAACGCCATCCATAGGCAAGATCACCTCACGTTGACTGGTTGCGAGCGCAAAGCCCGGTCTCGGCATCACGGTGATGTTGTGGATGAGTTCATGCTCAACACCTTCACCTGTTGCGCGAATGGCAACTGGATAGGTGCCACTGTCCATTGCACTGTCTACGGGAACCCAAATGGGTACATAGGCAGGGTCAAGGCTAGGTGTCACAATCGTTGTTGCAAACTCTACATCCATACCAAACGGTACGTCAATCAACTCTAGCCCAACGACACCGGGGAATGGTGTAATCGCGGTTGTCACCGTGATATACCCAACCATGAGATCGCCCGCAATCACCTCAGACGCCAAGGTTGTGTCAACCTCGAACTCTGCGGACATGCTGGTAAACATCATTGGTGTCGACGTGACAGTGCGCCCTGTCTCGCTGTCGATTGCCTCCATAGATAGATAATAGGCCACATTGGGTGTCAGCCCGCCAATGGATCGTGCAAGAATGTTATCTGCCGTGACCACTTGGGTTGCTATGATTTGCCCTGCATCATCCAACGTCTCACCAACAGTCAGACGGAAGAGGTCGGCATCCGGTGATGGGGATGTCCAGTCTACTGCTACCTCGCGATATAACTGCTCAACCCCTATCTCTGGCGTCCATGTCTGCGGCCAAGCGTGTTCAATCATAACGGGTGCGGGTGCATAGACACGGACAGGCGCACTATTGCTATCGTCGGCCTCAACCCAGATGTTGTAGACACCGCTGGGCAGGCTGCTGACATCAAACGTCTGTGTCTGGTTTGAACCATCCAATGGAACCTGTAGCCCTTGCGCCAAGGGTGAGCCTGTGAAACGATCCACTTGGCGTTCCTCTGTGACACCCGCCGCATTGACCACGCTTGCGGTGCGCACTGTCTCCCAAGGATTGGCATAGACACCGACGATGGTCTCTGTCATCGCTGTCGTCAATTGCCAAGAAACCTCTAGCGCACTCTGACCATCCACGTCTTTGACAGTGGCATTCGCCACATCCAATGCAGGTGCGGGGATGCTGCCAAAGACTTCAAGGTTGAAGGCATCATCACTCAGGTCACGGTCGATCTCAATCTGCCATGTGCCTGCCTGTGCCTGTTGGACAGCAAAGAACATCTGCGTGGATGCGGTCACATTGACATCGGCGTATTTCACTGTCGTGAACCCAAGTTGACCATCAGCCTCTCTTGCAAGCATAAAGATGGTATAGAGTTCGCCCTCTTGCAAGGTCATTTCGTTGAGCGATGTTTGACCATCGGTCCCTTGGATATCAAAGGTGTAGATGCCGGGTTCAACAAAGCTATAGTCTGTGGCCTGCCCGTAGCGGATGCCGCTGGCAAGCACCTGCTCACCCCATTTGAGATCAAAGGTGGGTGCGTCTGAAACCAATTGAATCATGCGGACGCCCGTCTGTCCACGCGGAGCCATCTCGCTACGGTCTGTATGCAGTTGACCGACAAACTGGTCGCCCTCCGAAGCCAAGGCGAAGGTTGCGGACTGCTCTGCCAGTAAATCAATTTGTTGTGAAAGCAGTGTCTGCTCGGCATCGCCAACAGGCGTCACATCTATCGTGTGTGTACCCGATAGAACATCACCATAGTGGCTGACAAAGTTGAACAGTTCACTCTGTCCAGATGGCAGGTTGCTAAAGAGCAGTTGACCATCCAGATAGACATCGACGGCCTCAACATCCATTGCCCCATGTGCAATGCGCAACTTGGCGGTGTCTGTCACCTCCTGTTGTTGCCCAGTCTGGTCATCAGATTGTCGTGCAGATTGGGACGTTGCAGATTGAGGCTTGGCCGAGAAGAGGGGCACAACGCCAATGGCCTGTGCAAGCTCCGCATTCCCCAACCCCTGCGTTTCAAAGGATTGCATCAGCGCATCATAGGTTTGGATATCTTCGGCAGAGATACCAGACAGGCCAGCCGCCTGGACATCCCAGTGACTCTGACTTCCCTGACCCAACGTTTGTCCTTTGGCAGCGTTGGCAACCAAGCGCGCTACCCCTGATGAAACAGGTTGGTTCGCCTCAAAACTGACGGTTTCGGTATAGGTCACATTGGTGGGCAGGTTGTCTGGGTCGATGACCTGACCATCTGGTGTGATCAATGTGTATGCTGGTGGCACACCTGCAATGCTTAGGGCAAAGGTCACGTCGTTGGGTGCACCAATGGGCACATCGAGCGTTGTGCTGTTGGGTGTTAGGTGGATGCTATCCAGCAGTGCCATGTCGCTCTCGGACAAGGCAACATTGCTCCGTCGTGCCTGCATGAGCTGGTTGACACGGGCAAGTGTGCTGGGTTTCAAGCGTTGATAGCCACGAACATCACCAAAACGGACCTTGGGTGATGTATCAATATAGACCCCGGCACAGCCAAAGAGTGGAATCTCACAGATAGAGCCGCGATAGCCCCATGAATAGTTGCTAAACTGTCCAACAGCCACATCAAACGTACCTGGAATGCCCCAGTCATACGGTGGGATTGAAATGGGTGTCAGCACCTTGACCACACGTTTGATTGTGTTCCAGACACACGTAAAGGCATCAAAGAACACAGAATCGCATGACTCTTCTTTTTGTTCTCGTATGGCATCTTTGAGCGTCATCTTTGTCAGAACGGCCCCCTTGGGCACACTGCCCGTTAATGTCCCTTCACCGCTAAAGTGGAAATCCCCATCATCCCAGATATCGATTTCAAACTTGTTCCCAGAGAAATACAGTAGCTCTACGTTAAATTTCCAGCTAACACGGTTGGCGTTGATGGTTCCACCGCCTTTGCCCACTTCCACAAAAAAGACAGACATAGATGTTGCCAATGTGATCTCAAACGGGCTAGGGTCAACGGTGATGGTGCCGACAGCCATGACCAGCGGTGGTCCCTTGATAGGAACGATGGTCGCCTTTACACTGATCTGTGTCTCTGGATGCAACGATATTTGCCCTTCCAGCGAATTGAGTGCCATTCCTGAACTGCCGATGGCGACTTTACAGCCTAGTTTGAGCCAAATCTTGCGCAGACTGACGCCATTGATGGCATCTGGTTCTGTCATGCGATCCACAGATTGAAAACGGATGTTTGTCTGGTTATTGGCATCGGCAAAAATTTCAGCCCCAACACCAATTCCCCGGCAGGTGCCCGATGTTTGGGTGGTTGCCATCCGGAAAAAGCCAAAGGCGGCAATCACATAGCCCTTCTCCTGTTTCTCAAATCGCCCCATGAGTTCAAGCTCAACACCCCCAACTTTCAGGGAGGGCAATTTGAGCATGCCTCCACCAATGCTAAAGCCTTCTGTTACACTCAGACGCACATTATAGACAGCCCCAGAGACAAATGAGCCATCAATGGCAACATCCATTCTTGCCAGCCCCATGAAAATGCCACCGGGGACCAGGCGTACATCCGCGCCTGTGATTGTGACACCCGCAACGCTAAAGCCAAGGCCATCCAAATTACCGCTTACTTTCCCATTGGGGTCGATAGAAAAACGTCCAATGGCGACCACCGACGGGATACCCGGTGCGCCCACAATGGCTTGTCCCTCAAAGGTAAATTTATATCCTTTTTTGAGTGGGTTTGAGCCTGAGCCAACCGTCTTGACGGTCATTGTGGGGCCAGTGCCGGGCAGTTTCCCTGTGAATTCAAAGCCACCCGGCATCTTCATATCGTTCAGCATAATGGTAACTGACCCAAAATCTATCCCACCGGGTCCGATGGTAACTTTTCTCAATGTATGCGTATTTGCCTTACCAGCGAACTGCTTGGGCAAGGTTAAAACCGCTAATTGGGTCTTAAAGGTCAGCGTACTCATATCAAAATCAGGGTTTTCCAACATCAGCGTAAATGTCCCTGGTGTTGTAGGTCGTTGGTCTGGTGCAAACGACCGCCGTTGATGCGCCAACATATCGGTTGCGGTATGGTTCAGCCCAAATCGTTTGGTCAAGTTCAAGGTAATCTTGGCAATCTTGGCTGTAAAGTTGCCCTCCGGATCAATCGTCCCCGTAAAGAGCACATCTTGCTTGTCACCACCAACAATGATCTCCATATTGCCCCAGAGATTGACAATATAGCCCTTGACGGGATTTTGTTGTTCCAATGAGGATGGGTCTGGCTGATAATCTGGTGCATAGACAGCGGGTTTGGCAAGACCAAAACGCCCTTCATCTTGTTCAATTGCCATCGGTGGGGTTGTCTGGGCCGCTCTCTGGGCTTGATAGAATGCCGACGTCCGGTATGGCTCAATGCGGAATTTCAATCCATGTAGACGGACAGATAGACTGCCTGTTTGGATGACATAAATCTCACCTGGGACCTCAATAGCACCCACACCAAGGACCAACCCAACGTTAGTAATTTTTACACCACGCAGCACTTGGGGTGGCTTTCCTTTTGCCATTTTGTCGGTGAGTTTCTTTGTGGCAACACCTGCGGCCAAGGCCGTTTTGTCCATCGTCAATTTTTTCATCGTCACCTTACCCGCAGCAACATTCAAATCCACTTTGGGGATGCCAAAAGAAAGTTGAATTTTCTTACTCTTTGGATTGGCAACAATGTTAAAACTGGTCAGTTTTCTCTCGAAAAGCCCCTCAACCAATATTTCAATCCGTCCCTCACCGCTCATCTGATAGCCATCTTTCTTGGCGGTTGGTTTAATCCCCACGCGGACGGTTTGGAAGCGAGCGTTA
Source organism: Chloroflexota bacterium (assembly GCA_039029935.1). Lineage (GTDB taxonomy): Bacteria > Chloroflexota > Anaerolineae > Caldilineales > Caldilineaceae. The sequence goes on along the minus strand of JBCCFC010000083.1, from coordinate 13,191 downwards.
AACCCATCGCCCACATTGATAAACGGAATCTCAATCCGGCTTGCAACATGCAGCCCTTTGCTATCGATGTTCACATCCTTGAGTGTACTTGTGACACTACCCAGATTTTCATCCAATGTCAGCGTGGCTTCCGTAGCATATACATGGTCGGTGGTGAGTTTTGCGGCCTTCAGACTGAGGTCTGCCCCTATCAGTGTGATGGGGATATCAGGCAGCGTTGCATCAAATTCACCTTGGTCATCCACCACAAACCGAATATCCGGTTTTGTAAATTGATTGCCCGGCAAGTTGATATCCAATGCGCTTGTGACATTATACTGATAGACTTCACCACTCTTTTCCAAGGTCAGACGAACCTGTTTGAGATTAACGGTCGAGCCGTTGCCAATCTTGACATCCGGGATGCTCAGGTTGGGTGTCATTTCTAGCCCTTGGTCGGTGATGACAACGCTGCTTGGCGAAACCTCTGAGTTGCCCAAAGAGGCTGGTAAGCGCAGGTTGACCGAGGTTGCTTTCAGACTCTTTGTGTCCAGCAAGATATTGCGTAATGTTAGGGTTGAGCTGGCAATTTCGAGCTTAATCAGGCTAATGTCAACCGTCAATTCGCCGTTGTTATCAATATCAAACGCCGTTGCAATATCTTGCCCAGTTCCCGCTGTCCCAGACAGGTTGATGTTGAGATTGGTGCGGGAGCGAAGCTGATAGCGATTGTTCACGACTTCTAGCTCGGCATTGTTGTTGATGAGTTTGAGCGTTGAGCCGTTGCCCACGTTGATGTCTGGCAAACGGAAGCGACCATTGCCGATGGCAAGCCCATTGGCCCCGATGCGGACATTGGTCAGTGCAACGGCTGTGCTGCCCAAAGAGGCTGGCATGGTGAAGGTGGCCTCACCCGCCTTCAATTCCGAGCCATCCATTGCCACCTGCTTGAGTGCCAGGACACCGCCTGCCACAGTCAGCGGAATCTGCTCGATAGTCAGCAGCACCTTGCCTTGACCATCAATACGTAATGGTGCGGCGATGGTCTGTGCATTGCCGGGCAGATTGAGGGTGAGTGTGGCATTGCCTGCAAACTCATAGACATCCTCGACAACGGCCAAAGCTGCGGTAATGTCTGTGAAACTGGCCTTCGAGCCATCGCCCAAATTGATATCGGGTAATGTGATGGTTGCGCCCAAGTCTAGGCCACTGTCATTGATGGTGACGGCTTGCAATACGCTCTGTGTGCCACCCAGCGAGGCTGGTAAGGTCAGCGTGGCGTTGGCTGTGCGGATACCGGTGGTGTTCAGTGCAATCGACTGCAAGGTCAAGGCCATGCCTGCAACGGTCAGACGTAATTCGCCCAGACTTGCCTGCATGTTACCTGCGCTGTCAATCACCATTGTCAACGCCTCTTGCTTGTTGTTCCCCGGCAGGGTGACATTGAGCATGGCGTTGGCGTTGATCTGATAGCCACCATCAACCACTGCAAGTTGCGCCGCGATATCGCCGACGGATGCGCTTGTGCCATTGCCAATGTTGATGGCAGGCAGGTTGAAGCTGCCATTGTTGAGCGTTAAACCACCATCATCAATTTGTGCTTGGGTGAGCGTGGCTATGCCGCCACCCAGACCCGCTGGCAAGGTCAGCGATGCTGTCTGTGCTTGGAGCTTGCTCGTATCCAAGGCAATGTTTTTCAGTGTCAGCGTAGACCCAGCAATCATCAACGCAACTTGCTCAACATCCGCTGCCATTGTGCCATCTTTGTCGATGGTCAACCCAATGGCTACCGTCTGCTGGTTGTTCGGCAGATTGAGATTAAGTGTGGCATCCGCTGCGAGTTCATAGACGCCTTGGCTGACTTTCAGCTTGGCCTCAATCCCAGAGACAAAGGCATTCTGACCGCTGCCCACCTTGATATCAGGTAGCGACAGTGTGCCGCCAGCAAAGGATAGACCTTGGTCCGTAATCTGGACATCGGCGAGCGTGGTTTGTGTACCGCCCAGCGTCGCAGGCAAGGTCAAGGTGGCATTGCCTGCACGCAGACTGTTGGCATCCAGCGACATCTGTTGCAATGCCAGCGTGGACCCCGCCACGGTCAGGTTGATGGCCTCTAGGTCCGCTTGCAGAGACCCATCGCTGCCAATCACCAGTTGTAACGGCAAGTTCTGTACGTTGCCGGGCAAGTTGAGATTGAGTGTAGCGTCTGCCGCAAAGGTGTAGCTGCCATCGGCCACAACCAACTGTGCCGCCACATTGACAAACTTGGCGGTTGAGCCGTTGCCGACACTGATGTCGGGCAGGGCAAAGCCACCGTTGCCAATACTTAGACCGCCGTCGTTGATAGTGACGGCTTGCAGTGTACTCTGTGCCCCGCCAAAGGCAAGAGGCAGCTTGACATTGGCGGTTTCGGCTTGCAGCCCCACGTCATCCAGTGCAATGTTGTTGAGCGTCAAGGTTGATCCCGCAACATTGAGTGCCAGCGTCTCTAGTGTACCAGCGACACTGCCGTTGTCGTCGATGGTGAAGGAAACAGGCTGCGCAATCTGGTTGCCAGGCAGGGTTAGCGCAAGTGTACCCGCCGCATCCAACGTGTACATATCCGTATGCGCTTGCAACACGGCGCGCACACCTGTCAACTTGGCCGTTAAGCCATTGCCGATGATGATATCAGGCAGAGCAAAGTTTTCCTGTGCGATGTAGAGGCCATTGCCCATAATGGCAACATCCTGCAATGGCATCACCCCGCCACCCATCGCTGTGGGCAAGGTCATAGATGCCTTGCCTGCGTAGACACCCGCGTAATCGACGTGAATCTCTTCCAGCGTCAACACGCCCTTGGCGACAGAGAGCGTGATGGTGTCCATCGCTCCCACAAACGCCCCCTGTTCATTGAGGCTGAAAGGTAGCGGCATGTCATGCGCATTGCCGGGTAGACGTACCTGCAATGTACTCCGTCCATTGATGGTATAGCCATCGGTCTGGGCGAGGATAGTGATGAAAACATCGATCAGCGTCAATGGTGGTGCTGCGGCTGTCGCGTTTGGTGTATTTGCAGCTGCTTGCACCTGTGCTGCCCCCAACACCATCGTCGGCACGGCAATCTCACCCACACCAAAGTCCAATCCTGCACCTGTGATCTTGACACCCGTGAGTGCGAGTTGACCGCCACCCAACGCCGCAGGCAATGTTAGCTGTGCCGTCGCTGATGTAAAGCCATCATTGTCCAGCGTGAGGTTGGTCAATGCCAGTGCGTTGCCCGCAATATCCAGCATTACGTCACCCAATGTGCCACCCAACTGTGCTGCACCGTTCACGGTCGTCAAGGCCAGCGTCATCGGTTGGATGTGGCTGTTGCCAGGCAGGAAAAGCTCCAGCAGTGTGTTGATGGTCAGCTGATAGTAGCTGCTGTCTGCTGCCAACTCAAGCGTGGCTGTGTTGCCGCCAAAGCGCATGGTGCTGCCAATAGCGATGTCAGCGACGCTCATGTTGCTCGCGCCATCCATTGTCACACGGCCATCGCTGATGCGCAGGTTGGCAAAGGTGGATGTGCCACCGCCAAGCACAGCAGGCATTTGCACTGTCACCATCGACGCTGCCAACCCATTCATACTGAGGGCTGCGTCGGTGACGTTAAAGACCATGCCCGCCATTGCAAAGCTAAAGGGCTGGACATCGCCACTAAGCGCAGGACCTGCCGAGAGTGTGAATGGTTGTGCGGCCAACGATACATCCACACCTGGAATTTGCAGCCCCAAATCGGCAACACCTATCACAGTGTCGTTGCTGACATTGATCTGCATCGTGGTTGGCGTGGTCTGCACCGCCAAGCCACCAAGCGTGGTCAACACAGTGGTTGCACCCCCGATTTGGACCATGCCCGTCGCCGAGTCGATGGTGAATGAGCCGCTAATCAGCGGGATCGAACTGTCTGTGCCGACAAAGGAAAGTGTGCCATTGACGGCAATGCTGTTGGCATCCAGACGAACGGTTGCGCCATCACCCGTGAGCGCAAAATGGCTACCAAAGCCGACATTACTGCTGGCGTCTGTGACCCCGTCGCCCGCATCGGCAAAGCTATCGGCACGCACCGTCACCACACCAACGGTCATGGTCTCGCGCGTATCTGGCTCCACCGTCTCAGAGATGGTCTCTGTTTCTGAGATGGTTTCAGTCTCGTCAATAGGCTCAGGTGTTGCTATCGGTGCAGGGAAATTATTGTCGATGATTGTGCCAATGCCGTCGCCGTCCGCAATGGTGGCATAGGCGGCATTCGACAAGCTCACTTTAAAATTGCGATTGCCCTGGGCAAAGTCCAAATTAGCAACAGGGACAACGACGCTACCATTTTGATTGCCTGCGGGGATGACCAATGTACCGCTTTGGGCTGTGTAGGATGAGCCCGCTCTTGCCGAGCCGTTGGCTGTGACATAGTTGACACGCACATTAATGATCGATGCTGCTGATTGACGCACGGTGAAGACAACTTGTTCATCGGTCTCATTGCCGCTGGTATCATCAATTACCAACGATACAGCAGGAATACCACCGTCGATAAAGAAGTTCTTATTGTGGCTTAGTGAACCGGATGCACTTGGTGTCGGGAGGGCAATGTGGGCGTCATTGCCCGTCGTATCCTGAATGGTTCCGCCATTTAACGACAGCGCGCTTGCCGATGCATAGGCCAAATCTGCTGTGGCGTGACCATCTTGCACGGTGTAGGCAAAGAGCAGCGTGTCGCTGTTTGAGCCGCTGACATAATCGAGTGCAACATTGGCCGTGTCGAGCGCAACCGTCAACTGTGGTATGCCCGTAACCACGACAACCTCGCCAAACTGAACCGTGATGTTAATGACATCACCCGGTGTGTAGGTTCCGTTGTCATTGGGCGAGGTGACATTGATGATAGGCGGACCAGCGGCATCGACAAAGAGTTGCTTATTGGTTGCCAATGAACCTGCCCCACCCGGTGCAATCAAGGTCAGGTCGGCATCATTGCCCACGCTATCCTGAATACTACCATTATTGAGCGCAAGTGCGCTGGCCGATGCGTAGTCCAAATCTTCATTATAGTCACCCGCAGCCACTGTGTAGACAAACGAAAGTATGTCTGTACCAGAGCCGCTGGCATAGTCCACGACGGCGTCGGGATTGCTTACGCCGCTGGTATTGAGCGTTAACTGTGGTATACCTGACACATGGACCACTTCATCAAATTGCAGGTCAATCGTGATGGTCGTGTCCGGTCCATATTGCCCATCGGCATCAGCAGAAGTGGCGTTGAGCATGGTTGCGGCAATGCCGTCAATCACGACTGCGCTGTTGGCGGCGAGTGACCCCGCGTTGCTTGGTGTTGGCAGTGTCAAGTCAGCGTCGTTCCGTGCCACATCAATGATGCTGCCACCGTTGAGCGTGAGCGCGGTGATGGAGGCGTAGTCCAGATCATCGCTGCTGTTATTGGCCTCGACAACGTACTCAAAGACAAGTGTGTCGCTGCCAGAGCCGCTGACATAGTTGGCCTGCACATCGGTTGAAACCGTGCCGTTGGCCGATGGACCGCTGGTCTCCATCAGCAGTTGTGGTGTCCCCGTGACGTTGACCGCTTCGTCAAACTGCACGGTGATGACAATCGTGTTGCCCTGTCCATAGCTGCCATCGTCATTGGTGGCCGTGACATTGACCACGCTGGCGGCGGTTCCGTCAATCACCAATGCGCTGTTGGCACTGAGTGAGCCAATATCGCCGGGTATGGGCAGCGTGAGATTGGCGTTATTGGTGGCCTCATTTTGGATTGTGCCGCCATTGAGTGCCAGTGCTGTCTCCGAGACATAGGCTAGGTCGGCACTGTTGTGTTCATCGTTGACCGTGTATTCAAAGATGAGCATGTTGCTGCCCGAACCGCTGGTGTAGTCCACAATGGCGTTGGGCGCACCCGTGGCGTCGGTGTCGAGCGTCAGTTGTGGTGTGCCTGTGACATAGACCACATCATCAAAGACAATTTGGATGGCAACCACATCATCGACACCATAATATCCATCCATAGTGCCAGAGTTATTGGTCGCGGTGACGTTGATGACCTTGACGGGCGCACCGTCGATAAAGAGGTCTTTGTTGGCACTCAGCGACCCGGCATCGCCCGGTGTCGGCAGGGTCACATCGGCGTCATTGTTGACATGGTCGCGGATGCTACCACCGTTGATGCTCAACGAACTGCCATCCACATAGTCAAAGTCGACGTTGATATCACCCACACCCACCTCATAGACAAAGGCAAGCGTGTCTGTGCCCGTGCCGCTGACATAATCGAGTACGGTCACACCACTGGGGTTGTCTGGTGTTGCGCCTGTGTTCATGGTCAATTGCGGTGTGCCGACCACATTGACCAATTCATTAAACTGCACCGTGATGGTCAGCAAATCACCGATGAGATAGGTCTCGTTGGCATTGGGTGAGGAGACCTGCTGTACGCTTGGCACAATGCCGTCGATGAGCAATGCTTTGTTGGCCGAGAGCGAGCCAGCTTCGTTCGGCGTTGGCAGGATGAGGACGGCATCGTTATTGCCCAAGTCTTCAATGTCGCCGCCATTCAGGGTCAGTGCGTCGGCATCCACATAGTCCAAATCTGGGCTGTTGTGACCTGCACTGACCTCGTAGACAAAGGTGAGGGTATCGCTACCATCACCGCTGTCATAGATGGCGGTCGCATTGCTTGCTTCTGCGCCCTCTAATGTGCGGCGAGCGGCGGGTACACTGGTGTTGAGCGTCAACTGTGGATTGCCTGTGACATTGACAACCTCATTAAACTGCACTTGGATGGAAACTGATTCGCCCAAGCCATAGCTGCCATCGTTCTTGCTGGAGGTGACAGTGGTGATGGTGGGCGGGGTGCTGTCGATGATGATGGCTTTGTTCGTCGCCAATGAGCCTGCGCCACCCGGAGCGGGCAAGGTCAGGGTGCTGCCATTGCGACCCGCATCGCGGATCGTGCCGTCGTTGAGCAACAGCGCGGTGGTTGCGCCATAATCCAAGTCATCGCTGCTCTGTCCCGCCTGCACAGGGTAGTTGAAGAGCAATGTTCTGCTGCCAGAGCCACTGTGATAGGTGGCTATCCCATGACTACCTGCATTGCTGCCGCCTGTGGCATCGGTGGTCAGTGTCAACTGTGGTGAGCCTGTCACCGTCACCGTCTCGCTCCACTCAACCGCAATCGCCACCACATCACCGGGGCCGTAGACGCCATTGGCATCGGGCGAGGTCACGTTGTTGACCGTCGCTGGTGTGCTATCTACCTCGATATCCTTGTTAAAGGAGAGCGAGCCATCTGTGCCGGGATCGGGCAAGGTCAGGTCAGCGTCGTTATCGACACCATCGCGAATCGTACTGCCATTGGCCGAAAGCGCACTGGCTGAGACATAGTTGAGATCAAGGTTGTTGTGCCCCACCTCGACCGTGTAGGCAAAGGTCAGTGTATAGCTGCCGGAGCCGCTGACATAATCGACAATGGCGTCACTGCCACGCTCGCTGGTGTCCAAGGTCAGTTGTGGTGTGCCATCTACTGTCACGATTTCATCAAAGCCAACCTCAATGGTGACGACATCGACGGGGCCATAGATACCATCTGGGTTGGGCGAGGTGACACTGCGCACAACAGGGCCAGTGGTATCGATTACAATGTCACTGTTGGCACTCAGCGAATTGGCTTCTTTGGGGATGGCAAAGGTGGTGTCGGCGTCATTGCCTACGTTATCCACAATGCTGCCTCCATTGACCGAGAGTGCGTTGATCGATGCATAGCCAAGGTCTGGGCTATTTTGTGCCACACCCACCGTATAGGCAAAGGTGAGCGTGTAGGTGTCCGAACCGCTGACATAATTTGCCACCGCATTTGTGCCGCCTGCCGACGCCGTCACCAAGGTGATCTTGGGCACACCAGAGACGGTTACGATATCGTCAAAGGTGACGACAATGGGGATGTGTTCACCCACGCCATAGACGCCATCCGCTTTGGTGGAAGACACGTTGGCGACAACGGGTTCTGTGCGGTCAACGCTGAATGCCTCACCACTGCTATAGGCGGCACTGAGCGGAACACTGCCGTTTGTGCCAAGAATAGTGCCATTGTCAATGACATCAAGGCGGATGTCGCCTGTACCACCGCCTGAATCAATGGTGACATGATAGGTTGTGGCGCTGCCCGTCACTTCTTCAATCAACGCACCTGCAATGTTGCCATCGGTGAATAGTTGAAAATCATCAAAATTCACGCCTGTGACAGCAGTATCAAAGTTGACCGTGAAATTGAGGGTACTGGCATTCGTCGGGCTGGCACCAGCACGTGTGACTGAGACCACATCAGGTTCGGGCAAAAAGGTGATATTGGTCATAAAGGGGCGCACAGTGTCATTTTTGTCGGTCAGTGTATAGGTGACTTCGCGTTGACTTGTGCTGGCCGTCTCGGACGTATTGCGATACTCGATGGCGCAGATCAGCTTTTGGATGGCGGCATTGGTGGCGTTGCTGTTGAAATTGATCTGGATGGTGTTGGTGCCAGTCACAATGCCATCATTGGCAATACCGCTGGTGTCGACAACACTGCCGATGGTGACGCCATTGGAGATGACATCGCTGCCAACAATCGAGAAATCACCGCCAATGCTCAGTTCGTCAGCATCATGGGCATTCTCGGTGATCTGGATGAGCAGTGATGCGCCATCGCCCCAATCAGCATCAGTGCGCAGGCCGAGAGCGGCCGCTGTGGAGGTGAGCGCCACAGGATTGCCATCATTCTCCCCTTCGGTGTAGGTTATGGTTCCCAGAACGTTGGAATCGTTGCGAAACATTGTCCTATTGCTAGGAAAAGACATAATATCCAGATCGCCATCGCGATCCCAATCCACAATTGATGCCAATCTTTCGCCATCAGAACGATTTGAATCTATATAATGGATAGGGAAATTTCCCGTACTATTTGTCTCAAGCCAAACTGTTATCCTATTTGTATCGGATTGAAAAACGGCGTCGAGATCCCCATCGTTGTCTATATCTACCGGATACGCATAAAAATAATAAAAACTGTAGTTATAATCAACATCTAATGGTATTGGTATGCCTCTAGCGATTACATTGCGTTTAAAATTCTGTGTGCCGTCATTCTCCATCCACTGTAGTGTGCGATTCACAATCGCAACCATATCCATGTCCCCATCAGCATCCACATCCGTCGCAAACGCTAATGATGTTAATGCTGACGACGAAGCTCCGGGGTGATAAATAAACCCACTCTCGCCACTGTTTGCGTCCTCCTCGCTAATGAGCTCGAATACGCCACTACCGTCATTCTCATGCCAATAACTATAATCACTAACAATGTCATCATCCCCATCGCTATCCACATCTGCAATGCTAATCATGCCCCTATAATTTTGCGTTGCAATATTGGTAGAGACATCTGCCCGCCACTCGCCAGAATAATGAGAGCGCAGATTGCTAAGGAGTGTTACTGTATTATCGCCACTCTTGCTGAAACCAACAATAATTTCCATATTATCATCTTGGTTCAAATCCGTGACAATGATATTTTGTAAGTTTGTGTATATACCAGGGCGTACGATTCCACTAGTATCAGGGAATACCGCACCTCCGGAGTTGGTGTTATTGGTAATTTCGCTGTGCCGAAAGATAAAACTATCCCCTGATCTACCCTCATTTCGATGCCAGGCTATATAATAACTGCTTCTGGAGCTACCACCGAAGAAACCACTTGAACCGAAGCGAAACACCGAGACAATGTCCAAGCGTCCATCGCCATCTATATCTGCAATGGCTATTTTGCTGTCACTTAAACGATTGTCGTTATCAGCACCGCCATAGTCATTTGACCTAAAATGATGAATATCACGCTCTCTAAACCTATCTTGACCATCGTTTTCATGCCAGACAAGATAGTTATTCTGGTATGAAACAATATCATTGTCCCCATCTCCATCAAGATCGGTTATGACACTACTACGATCCAATATCCCTCCATACTGTGGTATAGGATAATCGTCTGACGTTCGCTTTGTAAATGTGATGGCATTCGGTGTGGTTGACGCGTTCATGCGACCCAGCGGAGCTGCCTGCGCTGTACCCGTCAGACCGAGCTGATCATCGCCCAACACCCCACCCAGCAGTGTGCTCGGCAGCAGCGTGTGCAGTGGTGACAGCAGGAAAAGCACCACCAGTGCCACGCTCATTAGCCGCGTCAACGCTTTGGCTGTGTGTGTTCGTGTGTGTTGTGTGTGCTGCGTGTGTTGTGTTTGTTGTTGTCTGTGTCTATGATGAGACATCATTGTATTGCTCCTTGTTGATTATCAAGTATTGTATTTTGCATGAGCGGGGGAGCCGAATCGACGGCAATGGGCTGTGCGCGTGTGTCACATTCAGATTTTTGGGCGCGTTTAAGCTGACCACAGATAGGTGGCCGAACCTACTTCCAGGAAGGGGTATCACATAGTTTGGTATGCCCCGTATCGATCACCCCTCCCTGGAAGTGATTTCGTGGCGCGTTTAAGCTGCCCGCGACAGACAGGATGCCCGTGTCACGGTTATGCCACAATCATTGATTTTTTTTATGTTATAGGAATGTATCGCGTTGGTGTCATGCCATCACAGGTCAGCCCTGTGTCAGCCATGGCTGTGATAACAGTGGTGGTGGTCGTTTTTGAAGTTGTGTGTATCTACGATTAAACATTGTTGTATTGCTCCTTGAGTCAGTAATGTTTTAGCATTTTAGCTTGTCAGGCGGTCAGCTTGTCAGCTTGTTAGCTTGTCAGGCGGTCAGCTTGTCAGCTTGTGTGCTGAAATGCTGAAGTGCTGAAATGCTGAAGTGCTGACCCGCTATTGATCGAATTATGAATGGTCTGCATACCGACAACGATTGTTGATTGTTCAAGATTGGAGCAGTGATGTGTATGATGAATATACAATCAAGAAAAGTCGCCGTGATCTGGTAATATTTGCAGCGTAATATGCAAAATTTCATTATGTTTTTCTAAAACACAATTCTTTTTCTACGTAAAATGACGTAGTATTTTTGTATTTATGCAAATTAAACTATATAATAATTTCAATTATTGTTCAATTAGGTGAACACCTAGTTTTTTGTTCGATATAAGTCCCATCCTTTCATTTTTGTAAATTAATACGACGATGTTACATCTGTAATTAGACCATGCCGTAACGCATAGTAAACCAGATCCGCTGTTTTGTGAACACCCAGCCGTTTCATGAGCTGTGTGCGATGGTGTTCGGCTGTCTTGATGCTAAAGCCCAATTGCTCGGCAATCTCCCTGTTTGAATACCCCTGCACAATGAGTTGCAATACCTCACGTTGGCGTCGAGTCAACGAGACAAAGGATAGTTCCGCTTGTTGCGCAGTTACGGGTTGCCCTAAGTAGCTTGTTCCCTGTGCTGTGTCGATGATGGCCTCCACCAGCATCTCTGCTGATGCGTCATAGCCCAAATAGCTGCAAGCCCCATGCGCCAAGGCACGGGCGGCGATACTCTTTTGCCACTCAGACGCCAATATCAATAGCTGCAGTTGCGGCTGCATAGATAGCATTTGTTTCACCATGGAAAACTGATCCTCCTTGGCGAGGCTAGCGGCCATCACAACGACATCGGGCTGCATCTGCGGCAGCCCCTCCAGGCCTGCATTTACATCGGCAAATGCCCCCACCACGTCAATCCTTGGCGTCTCGGCTAGCACAGCACAGATGCCCTGCTGCACAAAGGTCAACGCTTCAAGGATAACCACCCGCACGATCCCCTGTTCAGTCAATTCAATCACCCTCCTAGTTCTGCATATATATTTGTTGTTGATGTCTTTTAAGGAAAGTATTTATGATGATTATATTTCACTAAGTAGTTGCTTTTAGTGTATCATGGACGTGGATTTGTGAGCTATGGAAAGTCTCTGGAAAGTCTCCGGAAAGTCTCCGGAAGCGCCTAATCATCATGGGTCGTATCCTTTCATTCTTGTAAAGGAAACACATTCCATTGAATGATTTAGTCCTGTACGAAGCACACATAAAAATCACCGCAGTGACCTCCACAAATACTCACGATTACTGTCGGGCTTCTTTTTACAGTGAATCATGATTATCCGGTTGATAACCTGCCCATCATGTTTGCATTCTTTATCGAAAGAAGCGAACATATACACGTTTTATGTCTTTGTTATATACTGCATAAAAGACTGAAAAGGGTTGTTGTGTGTAGTTAAAATGGAAGGGTTTATGCGTAAATTTTCATCTTATGGTCCAGTGGATAAAGACCAGCACTATTACGCCCCCAGGACCGAGTTGATTGCCCATACGTAAGCACAACTCTTGGGTGACAACATCACCAAGGGGGGGACACTACATTACCGTGTGGGCACCGCGACAGACGGGCAAGAGCTGGACCACGCGACAAGTCATCAAACAGGTGCGCGCAGAAGGTGCGTTTGAGATTGGTGTAATCAGCTTGCAATCGGCCAAAACAATTAATGATGAGCAAAGTGTCTTAGAACTCTTTGTTGATAGACTCGGACAATCATTTCGCCGTGATTTTCCGGTGATTCAAAAATGGACACAAATTTCTTCGTTGTTTACGTCGGACTATTTTTCAAAACCTGTGATTCTTGTGGTTGACGAGTTTGATGCATTGCAAGAGGGGTTCATCAATCGGTTTGCCAATGAATTCCGCGACATGTATCTTAGACGCATTGACGAAGATGATGTGCCTAGTGAAGAGAAGAGTAACTTGCTGCGGAAAAAGCGCTTAGATGAATTTCAAAACATTGCTAATTTTGTGTATCGAGATGAAGCCTTACAAGGTAAGCCAGATGAGAGTATGCTCGGTAGCTTTCACTCGCTCTCCGAATCCAAGATGGCTCCTATGCTTGTCACAAGCTCATATCTCGGCATCCTGCTTGATATCATGGCTGATTACCTAGAGGCAAGCCGTCTTTCTATCTTTCGGATGAAACCCGCTCTTGAACCCAAGCATGGATTAGAGGCTGTCCACCGTTATGCACAGGCGTATGGAGAACCAGTCAACGACAAAACGGCATCCCAAATCAACGAGCTATGTATGGCGGACCCCTTCTTGATTTCCTGTGTCATCTCCAGTGAGTTTGATGATAAAGATTTAACCAAGAAAAATGGGGAACAACCATACCATTCTGGC
>JBCCFC010000082.1:0-19141 GCA_039029935.1 Chloroflexota bacterium | reverse complement strand
CTATCGACCCGATGTATTGCTGTGGGAAGTCCCAGATAGTGACTCACTCAGCGGCTCTCTTGCACCTGATGGCATTCTGACCGCACAACTGACCGACTATAGCACCGAGGACCCGCCGATGGTGTTGCTCTTGCCGGAAACTAGTGAACCAACATCGCTGACCGAATTTATGGGACAAGGCGTCAGCGGCCTACTTGTCCACAACGCTGATGAGGGCACCATTGTGGCTGCATTGACCGCTGCCATCAACAACCTAATCGTGATTGATCCGATATTTGTCGAGACCCTAGTCGATGTTCAACCCACAGCCGCCCCATTCCCTGCAACTGCTGATGACATACCACTAATTGAACCGTTAACGCCCCGTGAACAGGAAGTGTTGGAGGGGCTGGCCGATGGCCTCACCAACAAGCAAATTGCCCGTGAACTCGCCATCAGCGAACACACCGTCAAGTTTCATATCAATTCCATCTTTGGCAAACTCGGCGCACAAAGCCGCACCGAAGCCGTTGTTCTCGCCACTCGCGCAGGGATACTGATGCTGTAAACACAACTATCAACTGTCAACGAGCACACCATATTCGCTGTGGGCGATGTCAATCAACTCGTGAAGCTGCCCACACTTTTCGGCCTCATTAAGCGCGTTGAACCACATGGTTTCCGCACTCTCATTCAGGGAGATACGTGTCGGGTCGATGCCAGCGTCGGCCAGCACTCGGCGGATGTCCTCTTTGTCGGGGTAGAGGGTGGCGAGGTGGTGGCGCAGTTTTGGCGTTCGGCGGCGGATGTCTATATAAACAGTGTTGTTGAGCATCGGTTGGAGCGATTCACCAACATGCGAGATGCGAGACTAGGCGATTGTCGGTGAGGATGCGTCCTATCTCTGTGCGTCGGACGGCGATGGTCGAGTGAAGCATATGCTCTATTGTGACATACTGGATAATGCCAAATGAATTCGCTATGGTGATGCATAAGAGAGATGTCCATGAGTAGCGAGTTATCACAGATTAATGAACATTGTTCGGGCTTGTCGCCCGACGCTCAGGTAGCCAACCTGAGATACTTGCAGAGTGGGCTGCTCTACATGCATCTTTGGGTTGTTGGCAAATCAACCAACTCTGTCTATACTTATTGCAATGCAATATCATGATTTCAATGATAACAGACATATAAAGGGTATAGCCCAAAAAGGAGAAAAGCCATGAAAGTATTTGTCGGTGGCGTTGCCACTGAAACCAACACGTTTTCACCCATGCCAACGGGAGCCGCTGATTTTGCGGTCATCCGTCCTAGTAACCGCGATGATAATGCGCTGGGCGGCGATGTTGTGAATGTGCTGGAGGCCAAAACTGCAGAGCGTGGCTGGGACTTTGTGTTCAGCCTCTATTGTTTTGCGCAGCCAGCGGGGATCACTGTGCGCAAAGCCTATGAAGATTTACGCGATGAAATGCTCGGTGTGTTACAGGAGAATTTGCCCGTTGACATCGTACTCATGCCCTTACATGGGGCGATGGTTGCTGAGGGCTATGATGATTGCGAAACGGATATGATTCAGCGTGTGCGTGAAATTGTGGGGCCAGACACCATCATCGGTGTGGAGTTGGACCTGCACTGTGATGTCACACAGGAGATGGTGGATACAGCGGATGCGATTGTTATCTACAAAGAGTATCCGCACATTGATATCAACGACCGTGCGATTGAGCTGTTTGACATCTGTGCTGACGCTGCCGAGGGCAAGATCAAGCCCACAATGTCACTCTTTGACTGCCGCATGATTGGCATGTATCTGACACCGTTTGAACCGATGCGTACCTTTGTGGATGAGATGATGGCGGCGGAGGGCAAAGATGGCATCCTCTCGCTGTCGTTGGCGCACTGTTTCCCTTGGGGCGATGTCCCGACCGAGGGTTCCTATATGCTGGCAATTACGGACAACAACCAAGCACAAGCCGATACGGTGGCCGAAGCGTGGGGGCACAAATTCTTTGAACTGCGCTATGATGTTCAGGTTCCCTGTCTGTCGTTGGATGATGCGCTGGATAAGGCACTGGCGATTGAAACTAACGCAGAAACAGGTCCTGTCGTTGTGGCTGACCAAGCGGATAATGCGGGTGGTGGTGCGCCCAGCGACTCGACATTTGTGCTGCGCGCATTGCTAGAGCGGGGTGCTAAGAATGTGGCGATTGCCATGTTCTGGGACCCGATTGTGGTACAAGTGGTGAAATCGGCAGGTGTGGGTGCAACCCTTGATTTGCGTTTGGGTGGCAAGATGGGGCCAATGTCGGGCGATCCACTGGATATCACAGCAACGGTCACGGGGATTACTGATGACATGATCCAAAACTGGCCGCAAACCGAGGGAGCCAAGGCCATTGCCTGTGGTGATTCGGTGGCACTGCACTGTCAAGGCATCGATATCATTGTCAACAGCAAGCGTAGCCAGGTTTTCTCGCCAGAGGTATTTAGCAATTTGGGTGTAGACCCACTGTCCAAACAACTGCTGGTGGTTAAGTCGACACAACACTTTTATGCTGGATTTGCGCCGATTGCCAAAGAGATTATCTACATGGCGACATCTGGCTCTGTTGCACCACTCTTTAAGGAGATTCCCTATCAGCGTGTGGATATGAGCAAGTTCCCTTGGGTCGAGAATCCGTTTGGAGAAGATTAACCGCAGAGAGCGCAGAGGACGCAGGTAGCCAACCTGCGATACTGTCCTTTGTCCCGATACTTTCTCGGCCAAAGCAATCTATTTACCGTTCTTTTTCGGCTTCACTCAGCGCATAACCGCTGGTAGAAATACATATTGTGAGACGGAATCGCTGTCTGAACCAGAGTTTACAATCGTATCGACAAGCTCTGCCGTGCCAAAGGTGCTGGGGTCTTGCCACGATGTGTCGGCGGTCGCAAACCATGCCAGCTTGGTATCACGTTCGCCACCATCATCATCATCGTTGACATGCACATCCAGCCCAAAGCGCACCCCTTGTTGAGGCGTAATCCCCACGCCCAACAGGGGGATGGCAAACTCTTGGTGGTCGCCGTTCACAATGTCACGCATGGCAAAGCGTAGCCCATCTGGTGCGGGTGCAGAGTGGATAGGGATATGGATGGCTTCATCTTGCCAGCGGAACCCAAACTGAAAGTCGTTGATGCCATCATAAATGCTTTGCTGGCTGTGGTCGCCGTCAATGTAGATTTCTGTGCCGTCATCATGCCACCACTCTGCACCAGAGTCATGCTGCCCAGCCTCATCAACCTCTTCCAACAGCAGGTAGAGATACTCATCGTCGTAGAGAATGCGGAAGGTGGCGGTTAAATCGGTCGTCGGGACACTGTTCCCAACAACCGCATTGCCAAGCCTGTGTGCTGATGCGGCAGACCAGATGGAGTCGATGTGGCCGTCAATAATCGGGGCTTGGGCGGTCTTGTAGACTTGGAGCAGGGTTGGTTGTGGTGTTGATGTAACTGTCGGTGTAGGTATTGGTGTAGGCGTAGGTGTAGCGGTATTAATTGCCATTTCATCGAGCGTGGTGACGCACTCGTGGTTCATAAGCGTATTGGCATTCTGGTTGCGGATAATCGAGATATGTTGCTGTGCGCCATTCTCAACCCAATCATGCCAGGAAAGCCAGTAGATGGTACGCGGGTAACGAGCCAGCACTTGGTTGAGCATAGTGAGCATGTCATAGCTGCCATCCCGTGCATCGAGTGGGCCAAACTCGGTTAAGGCAAAGGGTTTGCCCAAGGCCAGCAGTTCCTCATAGTTGACACCATCCAACGCATCGTTATAGACATCCTGTCCCACAATATCGACATAGGCATCGCCTGGATAATAGAAATCAACCGGACGGGTCCATGATGAATGCACATGACCTGTGGTCGCGTAGACCCAGAGCAGATTATCCAGCCCTTTGGTGTGGGTGAAATAGTCAAACATGTGTTGCCAGAGCCGATGATAGGGAGTCGGGTCATCGGGGTGGATGTTCATGCCCCACCAGAACCAATTGCCATTCATTTCGTGTAGCGGACGCCACAGCACCACCACACCTGCGTCCCGCAAATGTGCCAGCCCCTCAGCCACGCCATCCAGTGCCGCTATCCAACGCGCATGAACCGCAGAATTTTCATCCAGTAGTTCATTGAGATTGGCATTGGACTGGTCCCAAGAATCGCCATTGGTCCAAGGGTTGGGGGCATGCCACGAGACACCCACAAGACCACCTCGCTCCCAGTGTTCAAGTAACGGCGTATTCATGGCACGATAGTCCTGCGAGCGGTCCCAATCATAGTAATCAAGTTCAACAAAGCTGACCCACCGCCCTGTCTCCTGTTGAAGTTGGGCGATCAATGCTTGGTAACTTTCTGTGCTTTGGAGTCCATGACCCGTCTGTTGTCCAGCCATGACACCGCAGTTATCGGTCTGGTTGGTGAGATAGGCAAGCACATCGCGGGTACGCTGTGTGGCATTGGGGTTGACGGGGGTTGGACGTGGTTGGGCTGGGAGTGATCGGAGCGAGGATGCGTAAATTGTGCTTGCATATCCCGATGATAAAGAGATAGAGGAGAGACCCAGCATAAATGCGATTAAGCAGTGTAAATACTTGTTGACTCTCATAGCACAACACCATACCTTGTCAATGTTTGCTTCAAGCCTTCGACATCGTTTTGCGCATCATCGTGAAAAATCGTATGAAACCCTAATTGGGCGGGGATGACTAGGTTTGATGGATTGTTATCAATAAACACACATTCATGGGCAGCAGCATTCGCCAAGGTCAAGGCTTGCTTAAAATTGGCTACACTGTCCTTGCGTGATCCAAGATCGCCCGACACGATGAAGATATCAAACAAACGGGTCAGCTCCATGACCTGTTTCACGACCTCAAAGCGTTCTGCACTGTTATCGGTAATCACACCCAAACGATAGGTTGAATGGAACTGCTGACAGAGCGTCAGCACTTGTGTGTTCATGGGTGTATCCTGAAATGCCTTGTTAAGGACGCTTATATCCAGAGAGACGCCGATACATTCACAAAATGATGCCCAGACTGCTTGGTGTGTGGTTTGCCCAACCAGCAAGTGAGCGTGGTGCTGACGATAGCAGTGCAAAATAGAGTCAAAGGCGATATGCGGGACCGCCCTCTGGATATTGAGACAGGTCGTGTATGACCCTGATTTATGCGTGGTCAGAACCCCATCAAAATCGAAAAAGATAGTTGAAATTTTTGATCGCATAGGAAAGTATAAAATTAGTACAACAGATTAGCGATTGATTGTCAGCCCGCAGATAATCAATCTGCGGTACTATTTTTTTCATCTACCGAACCCTCGGCAGTCCCCGGAATCGGTCTACGCTTGGCAAATCACCTACGGGTATATCAATCAATGTGGGCAGATCGCTCTCAAATCCCTTGCGAATGGCACCCCGCAGTTCATCCAAGGTTTTGGTACGGAAGCCATTGGCCCCATATGCCTCGGCCAACTTTACAAAATCAGGATTGTGCAAATCAGTGGCGATGACACGGTTGCCATAGAGATTTTTCTGCATTTGCTGGACATTGCCATACTGGTTGTTGTTGAAGATCAGCGTCACCAGCCCAATTTTGTGTTGCACCGCCGTCGCCAACTCCTGCACACCAAATAGTAAGCCGCCATCACCCGCAATCGAAATCACAGGCGTGTCGGGCTTGGCAACCTTGACCCCCAGCGCGGTCTGGAACCCATAGCCCAAGGTCCCCTGATAGCCCGTTGAGATAAAGGTGCGTGGCTTGTAGGTAGGGTAGGTGATACGGCTGGCAAAACCGACTTGCGTCAACTCATCGACAAAAATGCCATCCTCACCCAATTCATGGCGAATTACTTTGAGATAGCCTAACTGCTCTTCTAAATAAGCAGTACGCTCTGCCCAATCGGCCTTAATCGCCATCAGTTCATCGGTGCGCGAGGCACGGACGCTGTTGTAGGCGGCGACACGTTCGAGCAGCAGTGGCACAGCGTCCTCTGCCAGCGCGGTCAGGGCGATATCCGGTTTGCGGATGATGGTGTGCGAACTGGGGTCTACGTCGAGATGAATCACTTTGAGATTATCGTCCACGCCCCAGCCTTGTAGCGGTGTCCGCATATAAGAGCCGATGCCCAGTACAACGTCAGTCTTTTTCCAGAACTCATGTGAGGGTTGCAAATGCAGGCTCAACGGGTGACGCGCATCCAATACACCATGCCCATTGCGATAGCAGACAACAGGGGCTTGCAATGCCTCGGCCAGTGCCGTTACTTTTTCGCTGACTCCCTGCGCCCCGCCCCCGACATAGATCATCGGGTTCTCCGCCTGTCCCAATAGTTTGGCCGCTGCCTCTAACTTCTCTTCATCGACGGGGGGCATAAACGTGGGTAGGTTTGCAGGCACCGTGTCAACCGCCTCTCTCCGTGCCAACACATCCATCGGTACCTCTAACCCTACCGGACGCGGTCGCCCCGAATGCAGTTGACGGAACGCCTCCGCCACCATCACCGGCGCTTCGGCCGGGCTGTTGACCCGTGCCGACCACTTGGTAAGCTGTTGCATGATGCTCAGTTGATCGGGTATCTCGTGTAGTTGCCCTTGGTCCTTGCCAATTTTGGGCGAGGGAATCTGTCCACTCAAGCATAGCACCTTTGCATTCAGTCCATACGCGGTTGCCAATGCTGCACTTGCATTGAGAAAGCCCGGCCCCGGCACAACGCTACACACACCGACATCCCCCCGTGCCATCGCATAACCCAACGCCATATAGCCCGCCCCTTGCTCATGACGCGTGTGGATGACACGAATGTGGTCACGCTGGTCATAGAGCGCATTATAGAGCCAGTCGTTTTGGACACCGGGCAGACCAAAGAGGGTGTCAACATTGTGATTGCGTAACCCTTGGACGATAGCTTCACCGCCCGTCAGTTGTTTGATTGTGTTTATCATGAGCTTTCCTAGATGTTGTGGCTAATTGAATCTGATTGAGACGGTATTTTAGCATGAGATGCATCATAGCGTATAATTATACGCTCAATAGTTCGTTGTTTCGTTGTAAGCGCACCCTACCACAAAATCGCACCACATTTGGTGATGATGGCCTATCTACACCGTGTGGTCAATGGTAAGGGACGCATTGAGCGTGAATATGCGATTTCGTTAGGGCGGATTGACCTCTGTCTTTTTTATGGCGATATTCGTGTGCCAATGGAACTCAAGGTGTGGCGTGATGGGGAAAAAGACCCACTGGCCAGAGGATTGGTGCAACTGGAGATGTATCTGAGTGGATTGAGTATGGATCATGGGTGGTTGGTAATTTTTGATCAGCGCAGTGATGTGCCGCCGATTCCCGAGCGGACAACGACTGAGGTGGCGGAGACGGCGTCGGGGCGGGTGGTGACGGTGATTCGGGCATAATGTGATATTTCTGATCAACCACCCCCTACAATCTCCATCAATACCTTCAAAAACGCTGAACATGTCTCAACCCCCACCGACTCATTCATGGTGTGATAGCCGATGGTTGGGACTTGCAGCGTCGTTCCTTGCACCAACCCATCAGATGCGGCCACGATGCGCCCCAGTTCAGTACTACCCAGCGAGAGGGCTGATTTACCTTCTGCCTTTAGCTGCTCATTACGCTTTCTGACAAATTCATCTTTAAAGCTATAGCGGACACCGAGACGGTCACAACAATCAGCCAATTGCTGTGACATCTGTCGATTGAATGTGCCGTTGGCGTCGCAGTAACGCAGCACAACATCTTGATTGGCAACAGCCTTGAGTGTTGGATAGGGGCTGGTGTCCAGCACAATGAGATTGTCAGTGGTCTGCTCAAAACGGCGGAACCATTCCAGCAGATAGCGCCAGCTTTTACCCGACTCCTCTTGTGCAGTGAAAAAGGCAGTCCCCTGATATCCTTGATGAAATAGGTAAACCAACATGGCGGTGGTGAGGACATTGTCGAGTTGCGCTACCAATCGTCCATCTTCAATGCGCAGACGGTCCTGGAAGGCCAACGGTGTCCCCGCCACCATATGTGACAGGTTTTCCACTTCAAAGATGAGATTGCGACGAGAGTCACAGGTATAGGCGTGGTTGATTTCGCCCGAACCCAGATAGACACCGGACCAAGGCTCATAGGCCATCACTGGGTTGTGTTCAAAACGAGCTTTGACCTTGTTGATCATGGCTTCGGATACGGAGTTATTAAGCAAGTCGGAGCGTTGTCCCGTGACATAAGCGGCATATTGAAACTCATTGGGACCCGTGCAGATGAGGCCATGACGGTCGATGTGTGCAGAAAACATGTGTGCATGGGGAGTACTGCCCTGTGCAACCAGCAGCCCTTCATACCACGTGACCGTTACCCCCAACTCTTCCAGTTCACGCTGGATGACGCGGAAGAAGGCATGTTCCGCACCCACAACGCTGGGTTGACGCACGAGCGTTTTGAGGATATCGACAAAATTTGTGTCCAACATAAATAACTATCCTTCCGCTGTTACTGGCTCGTATACTTTAGAATTTGTCGTCCAGTTATCGTAAGTACAAGTGAGATAACGGCAACCGTTGCTAAAACTGTTAGATAAACAGGAACCCAATGGGCAATCGGTTGTGTAAAATCCCAAGAATCTTGACGCATTAATGTATATAGATACATCGTTAGCTGGCTAACTGCTATCACATAGAATAGTATGTATATCCATCGTAAGTGTGTCAAAAGGCCAATAGCAAGGAGAAAGGCAACAAAAAAGTCGAACGCAATTATGCGTATTTGCCATGTGCGAGTGAGGGTTCCCCAAGCAATACAACAATGGATAAGCACACTTGTGATATGGGCCATCCCTGCGTAAACATACATAAAACTAGATAATAAAAGCATCCCATATGCAATTAGTTTTGCAATCATGGTTACGTTTCATCCTCAATACCTAGCGCGGACCGTCGCTCTGCTAGAGCAGCCGCAATCAATGCTTGCACAGCGGGTTTGTCTGCATCTTCCAATGAACGTACCTTGACATGGCGCAGCTTCTTCCCCGTCCCTTCCAGCAATCCATCAAGGTCGGGCAACCCTGCACCGTGATAGAAGCCAAGGTTGACATATCTGGCTTTGGGCATGATATAGACATGCGCTTCGCTCATCTTTTTTTCACCAACACCATAGGATGCTGCTGCATCACCCAACCGCACAACCTCAACCGCGTCTGGGAAACCCGCCAGCACCACTTCTTTCAGTCGCCTTGCAATCGGTTCCACATGCGCTTCTATGTTTTCGCTCTGCTCGGTCATCAAATCATCAAAGGAGCCAAGCCTTGCTTTTGATTTCACTGCTTTTGCCATCATTCACCCTTTCCTATCTCAGGTAAACTAACCAAATATACAATCTGCACATTGTGCATTTTTTTTGAGATGCATAAATTTTCAAGTTATCCAAAATTCACAAAGTAATCTAAAAAAAACTGTCCATTCTGCACAGTGCAGTTTGTCTAGTGTACGTTCTGCACAAAAAACATTCAAAAGGTTTGTTGTTTTCGTTGGATGCAAAAAAAATCTACATAGATTACGCTTTGTAACGATTTATTGATATCAATCCTAAATCAAGCCTAATTTTAACATCTATGTAGCCTGTTCGTAAAGACGCGGCTCTAACAGTGTTTTTGTTGTGACTGTGGTTGTCCCCTTCTAGGAAGAATCTTCGACGAGAGTTACATTGAGAGTTACATTATCACGTTCAACTCTTCCTGGAAGGATATATCTGTCACACCAAAACACATCAAACGCAACAAAAGGGAAAAAACTATGTCTAATTTGAGTTTTCCGGTGGGAATCCGGAAATCCAAGCAGAATGGCAAGCGCACATCACTCGCTCATCTGCTGTTATCACTGCTGGTCATTGTGTCGATGCTGACTTTGGTCGCCTGTGGCGCACCGGCACCAGCGGAAGAAGCGGCTGAGGAAGCACCCGCGGCAGAAGAAGTGACTGAGGCAGAAGAGAGTGAAGAAGCGGCGGAGAGCGATACTATCAAGGTCGGCGTGTTGCACTCGTTAAGCGGCACAATGTCGATCAGTGAGGTATCGGTGAAAGATGCAACCTTGCTGGCGATTGAGGAAATCAACGCAGCGGGTGGCATCATGGGCAAGATGCTCGAACCAGTGATTGAAGATGGTGCAAGTGACTGGCCGACCTTTGCAGAGAAGGCACGCAAGTTGATCCAACAGGATGAGGTCGCTGTTGTCTTTGGGTGTTGGACCAGTGCCAGCCGTAAAGCGGTTCTACCTGTCTTTGAGGAGCTAAACGGGCTACTCTTCTACCCCGTGCAATATGAAGGCTTGGAATCATCACCAAATATCTTCTATACGGGTGCAGAACCAACACAGCAGATTATTCCTGGCGTAGACTTCTTGGTCAACGAGTTGGGTGCAGAGAGCATCTATCTGCTCGGTTCAGACTATGTTTTCCCACGCACAGCCAACTTGATCATCAAGGCACAACTTGAGGCATTGGGTATTGAACTTGCTGGTGAAGAGTATGTGCCATTGGGCGGTACGGAATTTAGCACAATCGTCAGCAAAATTCAGGAAGCTGCACCAGCCGCTATTTTTAACACACTCAACGGTGACAGCAACGTGGCCTTCTTCAAACAATTCTTGGATGCTGGGTTCACCGCAGAAGACATTCCTGTTATCTCTGTCAGTGTGGCGGAGGAGGAAGTTCGTGGTATTGGTCCAGAGAACATTGCGGGGCACTACACCGCTTGGAACTACTATCAGACGACAGAATCAGCCGAGAATGACGCTTTTGTCGCGGCCTATAAGGGGGCTTATGGTGAGGATCGTGTAACAGCTGATCCAATCGAAGCGGGTTACTTTGGCGTTTACCTGTGGAAAGAGATGGTTGAGAAAGCGGAAAGTACAGAAGTGGATGCAGTGCGTGAAGCCGCTGCCTCTGGTGAAATTGAATTCATGGCACCGGGTGGCTTGGTCAAAGTTGATGCGGAGAACCAACACACATGGAAGATTGTTCGCATCGGCCAAATCAACGAAGAGGGCTTGATTGACGAAGTCTCAACCAGTGGTGATGCTGTGAAGCCAGACCCATTCCTGAAGAACATCGAATGGGCAGCAGGTTTGGCTGAGGGCATGGGACAGTAATCGGTTGGTCGGTAATCGGCTGGTCGGTAATCGGTATATCACTCACCAGTGTGCCCGTATGAACGATGCGGTATATATCGGTCGTTTTGTGAAGAGATAGGCTGAATAAAAAAAAGCGAGCGCATTCATCAGCCGCTAAACGTTTCCGGTCCACCTCCTGTTTTCAGGAGCAGAAACATTAACGATTGTGAATACACTCACTTCTAATGATAGCAGAAGAATAATGAAAAGTGAAGAGTGAAAAGTGAAAAGTGAAAAGTGAAGAGTGAAGAGTGAAGAGTGAAGAGTGAAATTTCAACTTTTCAACTTTTCAACCTTTCAACCTTTCAACCTTTCAACTTTTCAACCTTTCAACCTTTCAACCTTTCAACTTTTCAACCTTTATACTATGGATCCAATTTTACAAATTTTTAACGGCGTGAGCCTTGGCTCCATCCTGCTGATGGTTTCGCTGGGGCTGGCCTTTGCCTTTGGGTTGATGAATGTCATCAACATGGCACATGGCGAATTTATCATGGTCGGGGCCTATGTTGCCTATCTATTTCAGCAGACTTTTGCCGATTATCTGGGTGGTGTCGAGGCAGGCATCTGGTTTATTTTGTCAATTCCGGCGGCGTTTATCATTTCAGGGCTGTTGGGGGCACTGATGGAGGTGACGCTGGTGCGGCATCTCTATGGGCGGACACTGGACACGCTGCTGGCAACATGGGGCGTGGGGTTGGTTTTGCAACAAGCCGCACGGAGCATTTTTGGCGCACCGAATGTCAATGTCAGCAGCCCAATGTGGTTATCCGGTGGTGTCGATATCGGTGCAGACCAACTTCTGCCCTATAAACGTATCTTTATCATTGTATTGGTCACGCTGGTGGTGATTGGGCTGTACATCTACCTCTATCACACATCTGCCGGAAGACGACTTCGTGCTGTGATGCAAAATCGCCAAATGGCTTCTTGTTTGGGGGTACGCTCACGCTGGGTCGATGCCTCTACTTTTGCGCTGGGGACAGGATTGGCAGGTGTCGCTGGGGTCGCACTCTCCCAACTGGGGTCCATTGGTCCATCGCTAGGTACATTCTACATTGTCGATGCCTTTATGGTCGTTGTACTGGGGGGCATCGGGCGTCTACCAGGCACAATTCTGGCCGCACTCGTCATTGGTGTTGCCAACACCTTCTTGGAACTTGGTACAACGGCAACGGTCGGTAAAGTGTTGGTGCTGCTTATGATTGTTGCCTTCTTGCAATGGAAACCATCGGGATTGGCCGCTTTGCAAACACGGTAGGTTGGTAATCGGTGAGTCAGTAATCAGTGAGTCAGTAATCGGTGAGTCAGTAATCGGTGAGTCAGTAATCGGTGAGTCAGTAATCAGTGAGTCAGTAATCAGTGAGTCAGTAATCGGTGAGCTCAAACTGACCTACCGACCACCGACCACTGACCACCGACCACCGACCACCGACCACCGACCGACCGACAGAACCAAGGAGATTTACATGCCTGTCAACAAAGCGTTGACGTTTCTTCGTCGTTGGGGTCCATTTGTGGTGATCATCGCCACACTTTTACTGGCTCCACAATATGTATCTGAATTCCGCCTCAATCAACTGGGCAAGTTTTTAACCTTTGCCGTCATTGCCGTTGGGCTTGACCTCATCTGGGGCTATGGGGGGATGTTAAGTCTCGGCCAAGGGCTATTTTTCGGTCTAGGGGCCTATGGCTTTGCGATGTATTTAAAGCTGCTGGCCTCTGGCGATAAACTGCCTGACTTTATGTTTTGGAGTGGACTCAAAGAATTACCTTGGTTTTGGGTTCCTTTCCAAAATCCAATTTTTGCCATTCTTGCTGCACTCATCGTGCCTGCACTTATTGCTTCGATTTTCGGCTACTTTATCTTCCGCAGCCGTGTTCAAGGCGTCTATTTTTCCATCATCACGCAGGCCTTAACCCTGCTCACAAGCATTTGGTTTATCGGTCAACAGCCCTTCACGGGTGGAACCAACGGTATTACCAACTTGGGTAGTGCCAAAATTTTTGGACAGTCATTGCTCAGTTCTAACGTACAGCTAGGGTTCTACTTCGCCACCGTTGTTGTCCTCGCACTGGTCTATATTGGTGCCAAACTACTAAGCGATTCACGTTACGGGCGCATTCTGATTGCCCTGCGAGACAACGAAGACCGAGTACGCTTTCTGGGCTACAACCCTGTGACGATCAAGACACTGGTCTTTGCCCTCTCCGCTGCCATTGCCGGACTCGCAGGTGTTCTCTTTGTCCCACAGGTCGGCATCATCTCGCCCTCCAGCATGGGCGTGGTCCCCTCCATCGAAATGGTTATCTGGGTAGCGGTCGGCGGTCGCGGTACGCTAATCGGTGCCATCATCGGCGCATTGACTGTCAGCTATGCCCGCAGCTACTTCAGCGAAGGCTTCCCCAACATATGGCAATATTTCCAAGGCTTGCTCTTTATCGGCAGCGTTCTGCTCTTCCCCAAAGGCATCGTCGGCTCGCTGCAAGATTTAGGTCAGTGGCTTGGCTCACTTATGAAGAAACGTGAGAGCAAACAGGAAGCCGTTTCGCCGGAAGTGAAACCTGTGATGGGGTGACAGGGAGATGGGGAGATGGGGAGGCGGAGAAACTCGGTTATTCAACTTTTCAACTTTTCAACCCTTCAACCCTTCAACTTTTCAACCCTTCAACCCTTCAACTCTTCAACTTTTCAACCCTTCAACTTTAGCGAGAACACATATGCAAACAATAACAGAAAACATCTTAGATGTGCAAAATTTAACCGTGAGCTTTGACGGCTTTAAAGCACTCAATGCGCTTGATTTTGCCATGACCAAAGGCGAACTGCGCTTTGTCATCGGCCCCAATGGTGCAGGGAAAACGACCCTACTGGATGTAATTACGGGGAAAACGCGGCCACAAAAGGGGATCGCCAAGTTTAACAGTGGTGTCAACATTTTGCGCACAGCCGAGCATGAATTGGTGCGCAAGGGCATCGGGCGCAAGTTTCAAACACCGACAACCTTTGCCAGTCTCACCGTTTATGAAAATTTAGAAGCAGCAGCAGGGTTTAAACAGCGTACCTTTCAACTATTTTCTGCACTGGCCGATGAAGATGAGGCGCGTATCTCCTCCACATTGGAGATGATTGGCCTCCAAGATCGCGCCCATGTGCGCGCAGGGACACTGGCACATGGCGAAAAGCAATGGCTAGAAATCGGTATGTTGCTCGTGCAGGAACCTAAGCTCGTTCTGCTTGATGAACCTGTCGCAGGCATGACGCGGCCTGAGCGCAACCGCACAGGCGAACTGCTCCAATCCATCGCCAAACAATGCTCTGTCCTCGTCGTTGAACATGACATGGACTTTGTCCGCAACTTCGCCCAAACTGTCACGGTCCTCCATATGGGCAGCCTTCTGATGCAGGGGCCTGTTCATGAGGTACAGAATAACCCAAAGGTGATTGAAGTGTATATCGGACGCAGTAGAAGTGAAAAGGGGGAAGGTTGAAGGATGAAGCCTGAAGCTCTAAATTTAAAATTCTTCAACCTTTCAACCTTTCAACCTTTCAACCTTTCAACCTTTCAACTCGCCAACTATTAACTATTCACTGTTAACTATTAACTATAAAAACTATGCTAGAAATACAAAACATATCAGTCAATTACGGTGAGAGTAGCATTCTGTACGATGTGAGCATGTCAATCCCATCGAGCAAGGTGGTCTGCTTGATGGGACGGAATGGTGTGGGCAAGACGACGCTGATGAAGAGCGTGATGGGGCTGCTCAAGGTACGGTCGGGGCAAATGACCTTTGAGGGTGAGAACATGACGCAGTGGCGCACCAGTCAACGCGCACGGGCAGGCTTTGGCTATGTGCCACAGGGAAGAGGTATTTTCCCGTATCTCACTGTCTATGAAAATTTGCTGATGGGCTTTGAGTCTACACCCACGCGCCAAGTGGAACAGGATGCACTGGAGGAGGTCTATGAGATTTTTCCCGTATTGAAACAGATGCATCGCCGCATGGCGGGGGCCTTGAGCGGTGGGCAACAGCAGCAATTGGCCTTTGGCCGCGTTTTGGTGCGACGCCCCAAAGTGTTATTATTGGACGAGCCAACAGAAGGCATTCAGCCCTCGATCATGTTGGAGATTGAGGAAGTCATTTTGTCGTTGCGTGAACGTGGCGATATGTCAATTCTGTTGGTTGAACAATTTTTAGACTTTGCACTCAGTGTCGGTGACTATTTCTATGTGATGGAGACGGGGGCAATTGTCATGGAAGCGGATGTCACTGGCTTTGACGAGACGGTGGCGAAAGAGTATTTGGCAGTATAGGGCATACACTTCCAGAAAGAGGTGAGCAATACTTAACATACCGAATTATGAGATACCCTTTCCTGGAAGAAGCTTGATAATAGAAACAAAGGCATATGACAGAAAAACGAGCATTGCGTATCGGTGTAGCTGGCCCCGTTGGCAGTGGCAAAACAGCACTGGTCCACAACCTTAGCCGAGAATTATCCACGCGCTATGAAGTGGCGGTGGTGACAAATGATATTTATACACGCGAGGATGCGGACTTTTTGGCGCGCCAAGGGGTATTGGAATTAGCACGTATCCGAGGTGTTGAAACAGGGGGCTGTCCCCATGCCGCTATCCGCGATGACGCCTCCATGAACTTAGAGGCGATTATTGAGCTGGAAGCGTCTCTGCCCGGATTAGAGCTAATCCTGGTCGAGAGCGGTGGCAATAACTTGGCCGCAGCCTTTAGCCCAGAGTTGGTCGATGTGTGGTTCTATGTGATCGACGTATCGGCTGGCGACAAAATTCCCCGCAAAGGGGGGCCGGGCATCATGCGCTCCGACCTGCTCATCATCAACAAAATTGACCTTGCGCCACATGTCGGTGCATCACTCGAAGTCATGGCACGGGATGCCAAGAAGATGCGCAAAGATAAGCCTTTTGTCTTCTCCAACCTCAAGGATGGCACAGGACTGCCGTCTATCATTGAATGGATTACGATGCTCCTCGACACACCACAAGAACAACGTGAAGTTCAGTGGGATGGGCGTCTTGCCTTTAGCGGACCACGCGAATATTTGACCCATGCAGGATTACACGGTCATTCACACACGAAAATGATCGACGCATTACTGCCCGCACAATATCAAAGCAACAATGGTGCATCCGTCTCCGCCATGCCTATGAGCGCAGCCGAGCTACAGTACGATGCCAATGGGCAGGTGGCGTGGGACCAGATTTGGACCAGTTTTTGTGATTTGGCACTGGCGGGTGGTCCATCACATCGAGGGGAATTACTAGAACCCGTCATGCCAGATGTGGTTGAGGCTAACATGGATGCCTACGCAAACGTTATCAGCGAACTATCACGCGGTATCCGCATGGTCGCCGATGTTGAGGTCGAATCGACACGCTATCCCGGCTGGATTGGCATTGTGTGTGACAGCGAAGAAATGGCACTGTGGTTATTGCGTGCCATTGTGGTTGAGAATATTAGTGTCCGTCGTGAAGAAGCCACGCTTTATCTACCAGCAGGACCCCATTTTCAGCTCGAAAACGAAATCAAGAGTATCATCACGGTGGTTGCCAAGACGCATCATTATTGGCTAGAACATGTTTCGACGGTAGATCGGTAATCAGTTGGTCTGTATTTCTACCATATCGTCTCAACATGTTTGTAATCTCGAATCTTGCCATCTTTTGTAATCAACGGTATCCGATGGATTCGTGCTGTTGCAACAATCAAACGGTCGGCTGGGTCTTTGTGAAACTCACCCGGCAAATTGCATGATTCAAGGGCAATATTTGCGGATAAAGTAATGACCTGTGTGTTTGCCGTACCTAATGCATGTTCAAGCCATTCCTCCGGTGTGATGGTCAAATCAATTCTTTTGCGCTGCGCCATCATCG
Source organism: Chloroflexota bacterium (assembly GCA_039029935.1). Taxonomy (GTDB): domain Bacteria; phylum Chloroflexota; class Anaerolineae; order Caldilineales; family Caldilineaceae. The sequence goes on along the minus strand of JBCCFC010000082.1, from coordinate 2,041 downwards.
AGAATTCCCATAGCGAAATTGAAGCAATGTAGCGTTGCTCCGAAGGCGTATCCTCAATTAATTTTCTAGCTGGCTCGGAGAGATTTTCTGGTTTGCTTATCGCCCATCACCACGTATGTGTATCAAGAATCATTGCTTAATCAATCTCCCACTCATCTTCAAATGGTTCGGTTAAATCACCAACGTCTGTACCAACGCCGACAAGCGAACCAAGAAAGGGCGCATCATCGGCTTGTGTGGAATTTTCTTTTTGCCCCACCTTATCAAATACCATTGGCTCTAACGATATGAGACTTGAGGCCAATCCTCCATTCATCGTTGGCTGTTGAGTAGTCTGACTAAACGCCTGTAAAATACGATAAACAATCTCAATATATTGATGTTGAATAGAATCTATTTCCATTTTTAAATGTTCTTTTGTGATAACCATTTGTAGTCCCCCCGTTTAGATTATTAAAAGTTGAGGATACCAACTATTTGCTCACATGCGAAAAAGTGTAACCGAACCATTGAATATTGTCAATGATAATCATGTCTTATGCAATACATTGTGGAAGTCTGGTTCAGTGCCAACGAAATACATTGGAAGAAATTCGAGAAATGAAAGAGGTGCTCTGGAAATTAAACCAGCAGCAGGTCGGTAATCAGTTACTGAATACCGATGATGTTTTCTATCATCGCAAGCCCTGCGAACGCAGCAGATTATCACCCCAGGTTTTGTCATCGTCACTAATCGACACAGACGGCTCTTTGCCATAATCAACCAACAAACCATCGCCACCGATATCATAGCAGCGCGTAAACACAGCAGGTAAATCTAAAACGACATCAGAGTCGGGAAGACTTGGCCTAGCGTCACGCTCCTTATCACAAGCATAAAAGAATTGCCAAGGTCGTTGTGGACTGATGATTCAATCCACAACGACCTTGGCAATTGACGATGGCTTATTTGGGGAAAGATGCACGATTTTGCTATACCACTTGGTTCACCAACGTCGTTTCACTACGATGCAACCGCGCAATATTTTCGAGCAGAATATCCACAACATTGGACTCATACATCCGTGTCTCACCTGCTGTGTGTGGTGTGATAATCACGTTTTCAAAATCCCACAGAGGTGAGTCCGCAGGAAGTGGCTCTTCATCGGTGCAGTCGAGACCTGCGCCTGCGATTTGGCCTGCCGCTAATGCTGCCGCCAACGCTGCTTCATCGACACAGCCACCACGCGCCATGTTGATGAGATAAGCACTGGGTTTCATTTGTGCCAGTGTTGCGCCGTTGATGATATGAGCCGTTTCCGGTGTAAGTGGACAGTTCAACACGACAAAGTCGGCTTCGCCAATGATAGATGGCAGTTGGTCAGCGGTGTAAACTTCATCTGCTGGCCCCTTCGCTGTGGCAGGATTGCGCTTGGTTGCCAACACACGCATGTCAAACGCCTTGGCAAGCTTGGCAACGCGCGAACCAATGTCGCCCATGCCCACAATCAAGAGCGTTTTGCCACCCAATTCATCTTCACGCTGCGATAAATCGGAAATCATGCCACGCCAGTGATGCTTGCGTTGGTTGTCACGCCCTGTGTGGATGTGTCGGGCAAAGGCGAGGATATGCGCCATCGTATGTTCACTCACCGCGTTCTTGTTGACACCCTGTGCGCTGGCAAGTCGGATACCCTTTTCTTGCAATGTTGCCAATGGGAATTGATTATATCCTGCGCCGATGGACTGGATGAAGCGCAGCTTGGGGGCGATACTCAGCAATTCATTGTGCCAAAAGCCAGAAACGACGAGAATATCGGCATTGGGCAGTTGCTGCTCAAGCTCGGCTGGGGTCCATGCTTGCGAGAATGGATATGCTATATTACGCTGTTCAAACTCGGCTCCGAGCTGATAGGCAATATGGGCAAAACAGATAGTTGGATTTTGTGGTAGTAATGATGTTGACAAATGATCTGCTCCTTATTTGTAAACCATTATGCTTGTGTTGACTGTGTAGAGTAGAATGGACCTCTGGAAGGTGTTCAATTTTAGGAAAAAATTG
>JBCCFC010000081.1:0-19253 GCA_039029935.1 Chloroflexota bacterium | reverse complement strand
GCTAACGCTCACACCAGCACAGGTTGAAGTTAGAACCGATCCAAATCGTCTACGTCCCAGCGATACTCCTAACAGTGTCTGTGATAACCATCGTCTTGTTACCCAGACAGGATGGCAACCAGAAATATCGTTACAAGATTCACTCAATGATTTATTAGAAAGTTGGCGGACTCAATTAAAAGAGAGCCGCTGAATATTGACTAAGTAAACCAAAAAAAGAAATTAGAAATAGCGGAGTAAGCATTCTCTAATGCGACATCGGGCAATAGGACCCAGAGGGTACCCCGCCTAACTCCGTTTTTTCTATAAACTTAATTGAGTTTACTTCAATAAGGAAGGAAATAAATTGTCTACAGCATTAATTACCGGAATCACGGGACAAGACGGCAGCTATTTGGCTGACTTATTGTTGGATCAGGGCTACAAAGTTGTGGGAATGGTGCGTCGAACCAGCACCATTAACTTTGAACGGATCAAACACATTCAGGACAAGATTGAAATTGTGCAGGGTGATTTGCTTGACCAGATGAGCCTCATTGGGCTATTACAAGAGTATCAACCATCCGAAGTGTATAATTTGGCCGCACAGAGTTTTGTCCCGACGAGCTTTAGCCAACCCGTGTTGACGGGTGAAGTGACGGGATTGGGTGTGACACGCATGTTGGATGCAATCCGTATTGTCGATCCCAAAATTCGGTTCTATCAAGCCAGCAGCAGTGAAATGTTTGGCAAAGTGCAAGAAGTGCCACAACGAGAGTCAACCCCCTTTTATCCCCGCAGCCCCTATGGGGTCGCCAAAATGTATGGACATTGGATTACGGTCAACTATCGGGAGAGCTACGACATCCATGCCTCATCGGGTATTCTATTTAATCACGAAAGCCCGCGTCGCGGCTTGGAGTTTGTAACACACAAGATTACCCATGCCGTTGCCCAGATCAAATTGGGATTGGCCGATGAACTGCGTTTGGGCAATTTAGAAGCCCAGCGTGACTGGGGATATGCAGGCGATTACGTGCGCGCCATGTGGCTGATGCTGCAACAGGATGTGCCAGACGATTTTGTCGTGGCAACGGGCGAAACCAAATCTGTTCGCTATTTTGTCGAAACGGCCTTTGACTATGTTGATCTGGATTGGGAAAAATATGTTGTGCAAGACCCCAAGTTTTATCGGCCTGCTGAGGTGGACCTGCTTGTGGGCGACCCCAGCAAAGCGGGTGAGAAATTGGGTTGGGAGCCAACGGTGGATCTCAAACAGTTGATTCACATGATGATTGATGCGGATTTGGAATTTTTGCAACATGGCAATAATGCCTATAAATCATTAAGAGAAGAGGCGGGGTAGAAAAATGGCTGAAATACTCCGAATTTTTGTAAGCGCAACAAGCGACTTAGATGCGGAGCGGGCATTGATTGGGCAGGCAGTGGCACATTTGCCCGTTAAAATTGGTATAGAAATTCGGCGTACACCCGCAGAGGGTGGGTCACAGGATGATATGTATGAGCTAATCGCCAACTGTGACCGGGTCTATTTTCTGTTGGGTCAAGACATCACCGCACCCGCTGGGGCAGAGTGGTATCTTTCACGCGACTTGGAGCGTTCTGTCATGCCCATCTGCCGTGCAGGGCGTCCCACGTTAGCGGCGCGTGAATTTATGCATATGCAGGGTGTGTTTACCAATTGGACACGTTTCGAGTCTTCTGCCGATTTGGCCCAGATCATCACACTTGATCTGATCGACATTCTCAGCCATCCCAAAAATCGGTATGGGCTGACTGTCACTGAATTGGAACTGCTCTCCTCTCATGCACAGCGCATTCGCACAGCAGCGGCCGCGGCTAAGGCACGTGCGCAGAAGCATGGCTCAGAGGGGAACGAGCCGTCTGAGTTTGATGATGGAGGCGGTGCAGAGGGCGGTGGTGTGCTGTTGGACAGCGGGCGACGTGAGCCACTGTTGGGTGTACTCATCGGCGAGGATTACTGAGTTCTGATTGATAGCATAGATCAAACCTATCTCTATGCTATCAATCCGCACCAACCAGCACTAGCTCATCTGAATTGGGTTGAGGGACATTTTGTGGTATGAGCCTAATCAAACCACGCAGGGCTTGGTGAACACTTTCTGATGTCTGGAAATATGATAGGATTAAGCAAATCGTTGCAGTTGGCGGAGTAAAATCAAGGAGGCGTCGAATGGATTGGGTATATGATTTTTACACAAAACAAGAAGCTTGGTCTGGCATTGCCACCGAAGATATCAACAATCAACACCGAGAAAAAGCGGCGTCACTGACTGAATTTGTGGGTGAGGGACCAAAGCGTGTGCTGGAATTAGGTGCTGGTGGCGGACAGGTTGCAGCAGCATTGGCTGATTTGGGGCATGATGTCGTTGCAATTGAACTGACTGAATTGCGTGCCAACCATGCGAAGACACTGGCAGAGACACCCCGAAAAGGCTCAATGACGGTTATCCAAGATGATTTCTATACGGCTGACGTTGGTGGCCCCTTTGATGTGGTCTGTTATTGGGATGGCTTTGGCATTGGCACAGATGCGGACCAGCGACGGCTACTCAAGCGTGTGGCTTCGTGGTTGACACCAGAGGGTAGTGCTTTGTTTGATGTTGGCACACCTTGGTATCCGGCAGCGCAACATGGACGTGGCTGGACAGTGGGCGATGCCGAGCGGCAATATACCTTTGATGGCGATGGCTGTCGCTGGGAAGACACATGGTGGCCCAAGGGTGAGCCAGAGAAAGCCGTGAAACAATCAACACGCAGCTACTCACCTGCGGATTTGCGGTTACTGGTGGAGCCAACGGGATTGGTTGTGAAGCGTATTAAGCCAGGTGGCACAATGGATTGGGAACAGGGGAAATGGCTACCCTCTGTGCCAATCGGTAGAGCGATGTTTTATGTTGCAGAAATGTGTTTGGCGTAATAGAATAGAGGTGTGTAGGAGTAGGTGTTTTTTTATTGATTGAACAGGAAAGTATAAACCAGTAACACAGATTGGTTATCTGTGACGCAGGTAGCCAACCTGCGATACTTTCCTTGTTGCAGAGGAAAGTAAAAACCAGTATCATAGATTGGTTATCTGTGACGCAGGTAGCCAACCTGCGATACTTTCCTTGTGAAAATGGAGTTCTATCGCCAATGTTCAAAAAATTTTTTTTGTCTGGAATCGCACCACTACGTCTTCGCCAAAATAATCACAACAAAAAACGGCTGATTGACCGCATCACAACACAGTACACATCAAAAGAAATATATCAGACAAAAACATATCGTCAAAGCCTATCCCAGTTCACCTCGGAGGAGGATCAGCTACGGGTTGCCAAAATGCATCGGCAGATTAACCAACGCATTGGACTGGGTGCGAGCATGATTGTGCTGACAGCACTGGGTACGTTGGTCTATTGGCCGCTCAATCTTGTAGCACTGCCGCTGATTCTCTATAATTCGTTACCGCTGCATAAAAAGAATCTTGAAGGCTTTCTACAGGGCAAAATCACTATGGAAACCCTCATGGTGATGTCCGAACTTGGGGCTATCCTTGCTGGCTATATCTGGATTGCCGCCATCTCTAACTTTTTCTATCAAATTTCACATAAGCTAATTTTGATGACAACCGATGACTCTCGACAGCGTTTGGTCAATGTTTTTCGCCAGACGCCCGATTCTGTTTGGGTGCTGGTGGATGGTGTTGAGGTCAAAGTCCCGTTTACCCAATTACAAGTTGGGGATGTGGTTGTCTCAAGTGTTGGCGATATTGTCCCTGCGGATGGCATTGTGATTGATGGGTTGGCCGCAATTGACCAGCATATTCTGACGGGCGAATCAAGACCGCTGGATAAAGGCGTTGGTGATGAGGTGTTTGCATCCACATTTGTTGTGGCAGGGCAAGTGCATATCCAGATTACATCGACAGGGGCTGAGACAGCCGCTGCCAAAATTGGACATATCCTCAATCACACCTTGGAGTTTAAATCAACACAACAGCTTCAGGCAGAGAACCTTGCCAACCAAACCGTATCACCAACCATCCTGCTGAGTGCCATATCGCTCTTCTTTGTTGTCCCTGCCCAATCAGTGGCAATTCTCAATGCCCACTTTAAGAATAAGATGTCAATTTTGTCACCCATCAGCATTTTGAACTACCTTAATCAAGCCCATCAAAAAGGGGTTCTCATCAAAGATGGCCGTTCGCTTGATCTGCTTCATAAAGTAGACACACTTGTGTTTGATAAAACGGGTACGCTCACGGTTGAACAACCACATGTTGGCAACATTTATCTCTGTGCCGACTGTACTGAAAATGATGTCCTTGGCTATGCGGCATCGGCAGAGGCCAAACATACACACCCAATTGCCAAAGCGATTTTGCAAGAGGCTGAGAAACGTAGACTAGAGATTCGACAACTTGATGAATCCGATTACAAAATTGGCTATGGTCTCACCGTGACCTTAGCGGATGACATCATCCATGTTGGTAGTCGCCGCTTTATGGAATCGCTGTTGGTTCCGATACCGCTGTCAATCGTTCATGCGCAAGAGGAAAGCTACGAACAAGGTCATTCGCTGGTCATGGTTGCAAAGAATAATCAACTGATTGGGGCAATTGAATTGGTCCCTACTGTTCGATCCGAAGTCGAAGATGTCATTCAACAAATACGTCGTCAGGGGAATATCAAAGAGCTATACATTATCTCTGGCGATCACAACCAACCAACAGAAAAACTCGCAAGAAAACTGCATATAGACCATTATTTTGCCGAAACCCTCCCCGAGGAAAAAGCGAGCATAATCGAGCAGTTGTGCAACCAAGGTCGGTTTGTCTGCTATGTCGGTGATGGTATCAACGATTCGATTGCGCTAAAAAAGTCGCATGTCTCGATTTCGTTGGGTGGTGCATCGACCGTTGCCACCGACACAGCACAGATCATTCTGCTCGATCAGGGGCTAACCCACTTGCCCTATCTGTTTACGCTGGTCAAGGAATATAACCAGAATATGGAGCTATCCTTTGGCATTCTGAGTTCATCCGCCATGATCGGGATCGGAGGTGCCTTCTTTCTGGGCTTCAGACCGGATGCTGCTATTGCTGCCAATATTGCAGGGTTTATTCTGGGGCTGGGCAACTCCATGTTACCGTTAATCAAAAGAAATCGATACCTGGCGTGAAGCAAATCCCGCATATGACCAATCATGTGACTTTTCACACTAGACGACATGACAACTCATATGATATGCTCGCATCAATAACACACACATTATTATTGTGGATAGCGTAACCTAAATTGATTGATGCTTTAGGAGAGATACGGTGATAAATTTAAAACGACAATCGAATACAATTTCTGCCGATGCGTATAATGGTCACGCCATTGTCATCGGCGGTAGCATGGCTGGGCTACTGGCCGCACGGGTGCTTGCGGACCACTACCAACAGGTCACAGTGCTGGATCGCGATGAATTTCCGACAGAACCAAACCATCGCAACGGCGTTCCGCAATCCAAGCATGCACACGCCATATTGCCCAAGGGACAAATGATTATCGGGCGCATGTTTCCGGGCATCATCGACGAGATGAAGGCAGAGGGCGCACGGTCGGCGGGCAGCATTCATTTTGTGACACCGATGGGTCCGTTGGCACAATTAGAGTTACCGCCGGAGGCGACCAATGACGGCGTGTCGGTCAGCCGTACCCTGCTTGAATGGCATGTGCGTCATCGCCTATCGTTACTCGAAAACATTACGCTGTTCAGCCGTGTCGATGTACAGGGATTGACGACAACGGAGGATCAGACCCGTGTCAGTGGTGTACGTATTCATCATCGCGGGGGCGACAAAGTTGGGGGTAATCAGGACAAGGCCACAGAAACCATGACTGCGAACCTTATTGTGGATGCCAGCGGCCGCCACTCCAAAACCCCCAAATGGCTGGTTGAAATGGGGTATGATGCCCCACCAGAGGAAACCATCAACACCAATATGGGCTATGCCTCCCGTTTCTATCAAAAGCCCGCTAATTTTCATGAAAAGTGGGATGGCATCTTGATCAATGTGCGACCGCCCAATAACCCACGCGCAGGGCTGATCTTACCAATTGAAGATGACAAATGGCATGTCAGTGTTGGAGGCATGGCGGGACACTATCCACCAACCGATGAAGAGGGCTTTTTGAAATGGGCCAGCGAACTGCCAGATCAAGGATTATATGAGGCCATTCGCGATGCCGAGCCACTGTCCCCCATTCGTGGCGCACGAACTGTGACAAATCATCTGCGTCATTATGACAAACTAAAACGCTGGCCGCAGGGACTGATTGTGACGGGAGATGCGGCATGCTGTTTTAATCCTATCTATGGACAGGGCATGACAACCAGTGCAATGGATGCAAATGCACTCCGAAAGACACTGGAAACCTATGGCACGAAGCCGGGGTTTGAGCGGAAATTCCAACAGGCACTGGCAAAGGTGGTGGCAAATCCTTGGTTTGTGGCAACGGGTGAAGACCTGCGCTGGGAAGAGACAAAGCTGACGGGCAATCAAGAGTGGGGTGGCGCTTTCCGCATCAAGCTCACACAGCGTTATAGTAATCTCTTGCTAGAGCAAGCAACGGTGGACCCGATGGTTGCCAGCCTCTATTTTGCCGTTACGGGTATGATTATGAAGCCACGTATGTTTACGCATCCATATATTATGGCACGAGTGTTGGGTGGTACTGTGAAACGGCGGCTGCAAGGGATTTCTAGCCCAATACAAACACTAAAGCCAACAACGGCATTTTCATCATAGAGGATATTGTATGCACTTCGATATAACCTTAACAGACGATGAGATAGATGAATTGGTTGAGCAACATCCTGATTTTCTAGCGAGTATCGCGCGTTCTAGGCAACAGATAGAAAAAGGGCAAGTGTATAGTCTTTCTGAACTACGAGATTTTTTTGATGCACGGCCAGAAAGCGATGAATTAGAAGAATATCCTGATGTGAAATCGGAACCGGAAAGGCTTGAGGAATCATGCAGCTAAAAACGGAACCCAGTATACGCTCTTTGCCAACAGCATCAAAACCAGTCCCCCCACCCGTCTTTCACGTCATGCTCAAACCCAGCGGCTCCATCTGCAACCTTGATTGTAAATACTGCTATTTTCTCTCCAAAGAGCGCATGTACCCTGGCAGCCGTTTTCGTATGGCCGATGACCTACTGGAAAGTTACATTCGGCAGTACATTGAGGCACAACAGGTGCAGGAAATCACCTTTGCTTGGCAGGGCGGTGAGCCAACCTTGATGGGGCTACCCTTTTTTGAGCGCGCCGTTGAACTACAACAACAATACGCCCCGCCGGGGATGCGCATCTACAACGCCTTCCAAACCAATGGCGTATTGCTCGATGATGACTGGTGTCAATTCTTTCGTCAAAATGATTTTCTGATTGGTCTAAGCATTGATGGCCCACAGGCATTGCATGATTTTTATCGTGTCGATAAAGGCGGGCAACCAACCTTTAAACGCGTGATGCGTGGCTTGGACCTGCTCCAAACCCACAGTGTGGAATATAACATCTTGACAACGATCCACGCAGCCAACGCCCCCAAACCACTGGAAGTCTATCACTTTCTGCGTGATGAAATCAAAACGCAGTACATGCAGTTTATCCCCATTGTCGAGCGTGACAACGAGACAGGCTATCAAGAGGGCAGCGGAGTCAAAGATCGCTCCGTAACGGCGGCACAGTATGGCAGATTTCTCAGCACAATTTTTGATGAATGGGTACGCAAAGATGTCGGTCGTGTTTATGTACAAATTTTTGATGTGGCATTAGCGGCATGGAGCGGTCAACCACCGGGGCTGTGCATTTTTGATGAGACCTGTGGCAAGGCACTGGCGATGGAGCACAACGGCGATCTCTTCTCCTGCGATCACTTTGTCGAACCCAAACATAAACTGGGCAACATCCAAGAAATCCCATTGATTGATTTGGTAGCAACTGAGCAACAGCAACAATTTGGGCTACACAAGCGTGATTCGCTGCCCCAATATTGCCGTGACTGCGAAGTACGCTTTGTCTGCAATGGTGGATGCCCCAAGAACCGTTTTATTGAAACGCCAACGGGTGAGGCAGGGTTGAACTATCTCTGTGCTGGGTATCGCAGCTTCTTCAACCACATCGACCAGCCTATGCGCTTTATGGCCCATGCACTGCGCACGGGGCGACCACCTGCGTCGGTTATGTCGTATTTGGCGCAGAAAGAGGCGCAGGAAGCCAGAGAGTTTCAGGAGAAATTTGCTGGCACGAAGCGAAATGCGTCTTGTCCTTGCGGAAGTGGGCGGAAATTTAAACAGTGTCATGGACGAAAATAATTTTGTCTACACTTGTCTATTTGCGAATTTATATGCAATATTCTAATTGTAATAATTCATACATGATGTACCTATCCCTCATGCTAGAGTGATAGGTATTGAGTATAAATAGATGTATAATTTTATTCTCATTGAATCAAACTAAATATTGAATACCTATCTTACCAATAATATTAAACATAAAATTTTGGGTCATTGCCGCAGCACATTGAAAAGGACGCCTAGTTCCGTTACCCAACGACAACTGTATTGTGGTTATAATCACATCATTCTATGATAACATTGGATTCAAGATAGGCTCTTCAAAAAACATGCTCTCCTATATTTGGGCATGGTTTTGATTGACTCAAAATTTTCCTGCTCAAAATTTTGGTAGATTTTGATATCCAAACATATCTAACCAAAATCATTCATAATAGGAATATCCCTGATAACTTGTGTACAAAGCCATGACTTTCATAGTTGAGAGTCATGGCTTTTTTTGTTGCCATCATCCTCATTTGCAAACTATCTAATCCTTGCAAATGACGTTCATTGTAATTGTATTCACAAGGAGTAAATATGTTGAAGAGAACGATTTATCTGATACTACTCTGTATCGGAATCACGTTGTCGAGTTTTGCTGTGACAGGGTATCTATATGCAGATACGTCTGTTACGCCGGAGCAGGTTGCGCCACAAGAGGTCCGGATTGTGGGTGGACAAGATGTGCCAAATCCGAATCCGTATAATTATCAGGTTGCAATCAATTATATTAATGCGTCTAATAACTTTCAAGGTCAATTTTGTGGTGGTTCTGTCATTGGTGATAAATGGATATTGACAGCTGCGCATTGTCTCGTTGGTGAACAAGCAGCGGACCTAAAAGTTCTCGTTCATCATCGGCAACTTACGGGGGGGAATGAAGGAATAGAAATAAGGGTCGCTAATTTCATCATTCATGAGGCGTATAACGACGATACAACTGTCAATGATATTGCAATTATTCAACTTATAGATCCTATTCCTAATGTCGAACAGTTTGCAATTCCTTTATTGACACAATCCACAGAAGCCTCTTTTGGCACACCAGGAACACCTGCAGTTTCAACGGGTTGGGGTGGCCTTAGAGGATATAGCCCTGGCAGTGGCGGGCCTGTAGGGGGGCAAGTTTATGCCAATACCTTGCAATACGTCACCTTGCCTATCGTTTCAAATACAGACTGTAGAAATATTTACGGATCAGAAATTTTAGATAGCATGGTTTGTGCAGGTTATCTTGATGGTCAGACAGCACAGGGTGTACAGCAAGATACCTGTCAAGCAGATAGTGGGGGGCCTTTGGTTGTCCCAGATAGTCGAAATGGATTTATCCAATCGGGTATTGTCAGCTTTGGTTTTGGGTGTGCTTTTACCTATGGCGTCTATACCCGTGTTTCCTCTTTCAACGACTGGATTCAAGAAAAAACGGGTATCTCCGCTGGACCCCGCCCAGACCTCGTTGTTGAATCCATTAATGCCATATCCACAACCGTCGAAGTTACCATCAAAAACCAAGGGGATGGTCCTGTCGCAGCAGGAAATGACTTCTGGGTTGATGTGTACATTAATCCAAACCGCGCACCAGTACAAGTCAATGAAACGTGGCAATTCCAAGGCACGGAAGGGCTTGTGTGGGGTGTAATCGTACCGCAGGCTGGCATGCAACCGGGCGAATCCATGACACTGCGCATTGGTGATGCATTCTACAACGCTGGATTAAGCAGTTTTTCCGGCTCCATACCAGCGGGTACACCGATTTATGCACAGGTTGATTCGGCTAATCAGAATGTCACCTCCGGCGGCGTACTGGAGTCAAACGGTGCAGCAGGTAGCAGATATAACAATATTATGGGACCTGTAATGTCTGTGACCGCGCCAACGACAGCACCAGCAGGGGGTGGAGAACTACTGGCATCTGGCAGTCCACAGCAAATCATTTCCACGATTTATCTACCTGCGATTATGACGCAAGCCAATCAAAACGAAACAGTCCAGGCTGCAAGCACTGTGGCTGTTAACAATTTACCAGCACGTGGTCAGTAGTTGTCTACAATAATTTAACATGGCAAAGAGGCGTTTTGTTGGGTTGAGATAGCCAACGAGAACCCTCTTTGTTCTTGAAGAGGAACGTATAAACCAGTAACACAGATTGGTTATCTGTGACGCAGGTAGCCAACCTGCGATACTGTCCTTCGTTCTATGTTCTAATAATGGAAGGAGTCCATTTTATGAAGAATCATACAATACGCCATTTGATAGTAGGCTGTATCGCCGTTCTTTTTGTCATCGCAAGCGTGGTTGGCACGACATCGCTTGCCCATGCGGAGTTACCACCGCGTCCTACAAGCCCACCACCACCATTACCAGTAGTAGACCCTGTCCCACCACCACCACCACGACCGCCTGCGCAAAGCAATGACGAAAAAGATGAAATTATTGAACACAAACCTGCTGGTACAATTTTGTTGCGAACCCCAACCCAGTTCAATGGGTTATGGGCGGTTGTACAGTGGGTTGATGCGCAGGGAAATTGGAATGATGTTGAGGGCTGGCGTGGTCAAGTAACTGGAACGCAACGCTGGTGGGTTGAAGAGCCACACTGGGGAACAGGTCCATTCCGCTGGACGATTTATGATGACGCAACCAAAGAAATTGTTGCGACAAGCGATCATTTTCAGCTACCCAACTCTATGGAAACAGTGATTGTTACGTTCCGTATATCCAATTAGTGCTGATTGTCAAACTCATAGAATTATATAGTCGCAACTGATTTTGTTATTAGAAAACTAAAATCAGTTGCAACTATATTTACTGCGATTTATGCTTTTGCCTTTAGAGCCTAAAGATTTCCGTTCTTTTATAAACCTACCCGTTCATGAATCATCAACTTCTGTGCCTTCATCAACCGCAAAATATCTTTCAACTCGTCCTCTTTGGTTGCCACATACGCATTTGACATGCAGTACTGCCGCCCCTGCAAAACAGCAAAGAACCAGTTTCGTCCCAGCATATACGCCCCATAAATCGGTTTTCCATCATCATTGAGTTCCTGTGCGGCCAACATCGTCGCCAGAAGTTGTCCTCGGTTACTCTTTGTCCCACTCTCCTCTTGCTTATACTCATGGATAAAAAAGTATGGTGTTCTGGGGGTGGCGCGTCCTCTTGCAATCATCCAATCGACAATACCCGACAACTCGATTTCCTTGTCATCCTGGATGCCTTTGACCATTGCTTTCAGTGTACGTTCGGAAAATGTTGCAACAAACCGCTCCAAGTCATTAAATTCAACAAGACCCACCAATAAGCTGACAAACTGTTCGCGTAACTCCCACTCATTCCAATCGTCGATAAAAATGGTTGCTTGTCGATACAATCTATCCAAGGTCATCTGTTCGTACTCAGTAATCGTAATAGGGATATCTGCCAACATCGCTACCCATTCGTTCCATGCATCGCACTGTTCAACCTGCCGCAAATCAAACTCAATTCGTAAATCATCTTTGGTCCATTGATCAAATGTTTTGCCCATGATGAATGCCATGCCTTCTGGTGATACATCACCATGTACCGTTGTCGTCAATGATAGCCAAACCTTTCAATCTTTCAACCTTTCAACTTTTCAACCCTTCAACCTAAAACAACTTGTGAAATAATTCTAAGTCAAACGTTTCGGTCACATACAGCCCCGACACAACCAACGCGACACCGAGGACGCTGCCTGCAACGGTTTGGGCAATGGTGTGGCGTTGCAAATGGACGCGCGCCCATGCAATGAGCGGCACACTAAAGACCACTGGGGTACCGATATTCCACCCAAATAGCAGGAGAGAGAGTACACTGAGTTGAGCGGCCATCGTGCAATGAAAGCTAATTTTCCAGCGGAGTGTGATGAAGAGAAAGATGATGGACTGAATGCCATTAATGGCAGCAATCAACAGCAGTAGTTGTGGGGCATTGCCAATCGCCAACACAAACCATGCAAAGAGACCAGCAAAGAGCGTAAAGATCATGGGCAGTGTCCGCTCTTCGCGCAGGGGTAAATGGATATCGGTAACACGCCCTGTTTTGGCTAACCAAACCACGTACAGGGTTGGTGCTATCACCGCTACCATTGTATAAAGAGTGGCCCATAACCATGCACCTAGTGTCCCCAGAATCGTGGCACTCAGCAGAATCCCAACCATACTAAGAATCGGAGGGCTACCGATTTGCGAAATCCAATAAGCGGTACGCATGGAGCGTTTCTGCAAATCGTCATGCGTACCATGCAACACCGACGTTTCTGTCGTTTCTTGACTCATATTCTCTATTTTTCTCCAACATACAACACATACTGCCAAACACCAGCATAGGCACCGTTGACTTCCGCTACCTTATCCGTAAACAAAGAGGCCATCTTGGGCAACAAATGCCCATCCATCCGTACATGATTCGCCCCCATCCACTGTTTAAACCATGCCCAGCGTGAATCGTGAAAATCCACAACGGCAATGACACCGCCATCCTGTAAATCGGCATGGGCAGCAGTAATGGCCTCATCCCATCCAGGGTTAAACATCGTCAGTGCATAGGAAAAGAGGATGAGATCATAATCCCCATCTGATAGGGGACCATCATATGCCTGATGAAGGAGCGTGACACGGTTGGTTAAGTCCCCTAGATTGTTTTCTGCCACATTGAGCATATCTTTGGATAGATCAAGACCTGTGATTTGTGCAGCGGGAAACTGTTTGCAAAGCGCAATCAAATTTTTGCCCGTGCCACACCCAATCTCCAAAATATTTGTGGGGGCTTGCGTGTTGTTGGCAATGCGGTCGATGATGGCTTGACGACCAAACAGAAAGCTCCACCGTGTGGCATCATAGATACGCGAGTGAATTTGATAGTAGCCTTCAATCGTGGACGCAATTTTTGGACCTGTATGGCTTGTATCTGCTGTTGTATCTGCTGTCGTATTTGTAGTTTGACTCATAAAGTTATAGTACCTCTGCCATGTGCAGGCTGGCATATGTACCGACACGATCTTGTTGATGCAGTATGTCGGTGCGTTCTGGATGAAAGCATAATTTAGATGGCACAACAGGTGGCAAAAAGTCCACCGTTGGGCTAGCAGAACGCATCAATATTTTTGTACCCGGATTGCTGTTGACCAAAATCCACAGCCACTCCTCTTCTAGGGCCTCTGGTGCATGGGATGCCAGCCAATCCTGATGATCCAACAGAATAAAGTGTGAATATTTTTCGGGATTATCACGCAGAAAATCGGCAAGTGTGCCCGTGTGCAGATGAATGCGATTGGCGTTCTGGCGTAGAAGCTCGAAATTTTCTGGTTTTAAATAATTGGGACAGCATGTTTCGGTATATCGACCTGTCACATAGGCACGCCAAAAGTAATTATCACGGATGGGTACTTCGGTCAACAGATGACGCAGCTGTTGTTTGACAAAGCCTTTGACCCCTTCATCGTTGGCCTCGTTCATCAATTCAATCTGCGCACGAGTCACGCCCACCATGCTCATCACCATGGCCCGCTGCACCAGCCAAGAGTTAAACCGATCCCAGAAATGTTCTTCAATTTCGTCGTAAAGCACTCGCTGTTCTGCCAATGTTTGGGCATCCAACAGTCTATAGGCATGATAGAGCAAATCCTGCTTGGCGTGGTGTATATACCGACGGACAAACCAGGCAACTTTGCCTGATGAGCCACAATAATAGAAGGAGCCAAGATTCCGTTTTTTGTCAAAATAGTAGGCTTTGTCAAACCAAAATTCATAGGTTTCTGGCTGCAAATAGGGCTTCAAATCCTCAATCACAGCCGTTGGATCCTCATGCCATCCTTTGCCAAACATGGAAAAAAGATCATCATGGCTGCGATGCTGAATCAGGGCCAGCTTCAGCTCAAGCAATGCATTCTGGCGCGGGTTGACATCAACAGCGTGAATCTCTGCTGGTGAGTCCAACAAGTAGTCAAGCGCATTACAGCCAGCACTTGTCAACATCACCACCTGACTACCCGCATCTAACTCAAGCAGTTGGCGATCAATTCTTGGGTCCTCCCAACAAGCATTATAGATCAAGTTGCTGTTGTGGACCCGACGAAACATGATGTCATGTATTTTGGATTGTAACGGAAGCTTAAATTGAAGAGCCATAAGTGTGTACCTATCTGTTGCATTGTGATTTCAAACTGGTTTTGCGATAAGTAAACCCAAATATGTTTTTAGAAATAAAGTCCAGTTAGCACGCCCTCGTGCGATCCAACCCGTACGAGGGCGTACTAACTGAACGTTTTCTAATTTCTTTTTTGAGTTTACTTATGTATCGAGATGCTAAAAGAGTTTTGTGATTATAGTACAGGTAGGGAGAATGAAAAAGTGCTGCCCTGCCCCTCAACACTTTCCACCCAAATTTCGCCGTTGTGTGCCTGAACAATATGTTTACAGATTGCCAACCCCAACCCCGTACCACCACTGGTTCGTGCACGGTCGGTTTTATAAAAACGCTCAAAGACACGTGACAAATCCTGTTGAGGGATGCCAATCCCTGTGTCGCTGATGCGGATGGTTAGCACATTTTGGGTATCTGTTTCTTCCGCAGCGGTGTCTTTAGCGTTTGTACCCGCTGATGCAGGCTCAAAATGGCGATGTGCCACCACTGCGTCCATATTGTTTGGGGCATGATTGTTTGGGGCATGATTGTTTGGGGCATGATTCGCTGTCGCCGAAACCAAAATTTGTCCGTTTGGTGGCGTAAACTTAATTGCATTGTGAATCAAATTTGTGACGACCTGCTCAATCTTGCCCGAATCGGCCATCAACATAGGCAACTCACCTTGCCAATCACCATTCAATACAACCTGTGCCCGTTGCGACTGTGGCCGCAACCGTTCAATCGAGTTTTGAAGGATATCAACAGCAGGTGTCGGTTCGATGGCTAAGGGCATTTGACCCGATTCCATGTGTGAAAGCGACAAAAGCTCTTGCACCATCTCTGTCAGTGTATCCACTTCGGCTTCCATCCGATAGAGAAAGCGTTTGGCTGCGGGTGGATCATCCAGCGCACCCTCTTGCAATGTGTCTACCAATGCACGAAGAGAGGCAAGAGGCGTCCGTAGCTCATGCGAGACATTGCTGACAAAATCTTGGCGCATGGTTTGCAGCCGTTTCATGCGTGTCAAATCTTGGAGCATCACCAGATACCGCCCCTCTGCACCCTGTGTGAAGGGTGTCACCACCACACGCAAAAACTGTTCCTCGCCAATCTCGCTGCGATAAAATTCGACGGTCTCATCGATTTCATGCTCCTCATCGCGAGAACGTTGCCAAAATTCAACAAGGCGATGGTCGTTAACCACACGCACAAACGATTTACGCATCGCTTTGTGGATATCTGTTTCCAGAATACGCGCTGCTGCCGCATTAATCAAACGGACATTGCCCTTTTTGGTCAAAATCAACATGCCGTCGGTCATGGTATCAAGCACTGTCTCTAGCTGATCGCGTTCTCGATCCCGCTTATCCACTTGGGATTTGTGCTTTTTGGTCAGCCGATTAATGGCTCTTGCCAATTCACTCAATTCGCTTTCATCAGAAACATTCAGCCGTCGCTTTAGATGCCCTTTACTGACCTGATCAACATGGTGTGCAAACTGATTGATGACTCGTAGTGTGCGAATAATGAGCCATGCACACCCAAGAATGGCAGCGACTGCTGTCAAAATAGTGGCCGTCCAAGGATAAATGCGGGGTGTGCCATCAAGACTACCGGGCTGTGTTAGATAAATTGCCAACAGTAACGTTAAGGGCGTAATCACAATTGCACAACGAATTAGAATCTGCCCTCGGATTGTCTTCAACCATTTCATTGGTATAATACCTTTTGGTCAGCTAGTCAGATAGTCAGCCTTTCAGTATGGCAACCAATCGACCCGCTGAATACCGAATACCGACTTACGGACTTACCGAATACCGACCCCCCCGAATACCGACTCACCGAACACCGACTCACCGAATACCGACCTTCTAGCCATCAAACCGATAGCCAACGCCACGCACTGTCACAATCCGTCCGGGGTGCGTCGGGTTGTCCTCGATCTTTTCACGCAGCCAACGCACATGGACATCAACGGTACGACTCCCCCCATCAAAGTCCCAGCCCCAGACACGCTCCAATATTAACTCACGACTGAGAGCAATGCCTCGATGATTGGCAAGAAAGACCAACAACTCAAAGGCTTTGGGTTTTAAGGTAAGTACTGCGTCTTTGAAGAAGACTTCACGTCGTCCTAAATCAATGATGAGTTCCCCAAACAACATCCGTTCGCTTGGTGGTTGCTCTTGTGGCGAAGTCCCAGACTGCTCTCCCGTCTGATCACCCGTCAACTCTTCACGAATTAAACGCACCCGTCGGAGCTGTGCCTTAACCCGTGCCATTAACTCACGCATCCCAAACGGCTTGGTCATATAGTCATCCGCACCAACCTCCAGCCCAATAATTTTGTCGATCTCTTCGGCTCGTGCCGTCAGCATCAAAATCGGCACATTCATTTCTTGGCGCAGCGTTCGGCAAACCTCAAGTCCATCAAGTCCTGGTAGCATAATGTCTAGTACAAGCATGTCCGGCTGCGCTTCACGCGCAATTTTCAATGCATCGAAACCATTACTCGCCGTCAGAACAGTATAGCCTTGCCGTTCAAGGTTATATTCCAATGTCTCTAACAAAGTCGGCTCATCTTCTACCACTAACACTGAATGATTCATAAATACCTATACCTTGATTGAATTTGCTGGCGCAATCTAGTTGGATGGGCATGACAATCCACACAGTTAGGAGCGTGTTGTACAATTGCAACCCACGTGCGTTACAATCGTCCATATTGATTTCACACACTATTGTAGTGTTATCCTATCAATATGCAAAGCTAGAGCAGACACGAAACTGAGAAGGAGCAGTAATGTCAGAACCACAAAAAAAGCAAAAAGCCATCATGCAAGATTTTGTCTTTGGCGGTATCGAGCATGATGAATCTCGGCTGTTGGCAGCCGAGCGCGAGCGATATGCTAGTCTACGTCATCACTGTGACATACACCCACGTAACCCGCAGCCTAACGAGTCTGTAAAAATCACCGTCTATGCAGGTCCCGATATCTTTATCGACCACGTTTCCGCCTATGTGACAATCAACCAGAGTGGTAAGGTTGCCACAGACCCACAGGGGCATCGAGGCGTCTGTGAGAATGGCATGGTCATCTCGTTAGAAAAAGTTGATACGCGCTGGGAATCACTCCTATGGGATTATGTCGATGTGTGGCAAGGTGAAATTCCTGCACAGCCAGATAATACACTGGTTCAATATCGCATCGAAGGCTGGTCAAGCTATGATACAGCCGTCTCTGTCTGGAGCGCGGAACTCAACATAGACCGTACACCGCCACAGCCAACGCTCTATGGCTATCATGTCGATCAGGTGATGCCACCACAGTGGGCGCGGGAAGGTGTACTGTACCATATCTTTGTGGATCGCTTTGAGGGGGCAGGATTGCAGCCATACCAAGGCGATTGGCTACCAAAGGAGCAGATGAATGAATTTGTGGGGGGCACATTGCAAGGCGTCATCGACAGACTTGACTATGTAGCGTCTCTGGGTGTTTCTGCCATCTGGCTTAGTCCCGTCTTTGTCGCTGGCTCCTATCATGGCTATGACACCTATGATTATTATAACGTTGACCCACGCTTTGGCACGAATGCCGATTTGAAACGATTGGTCGAGGCGGCGCATCAACACGGGCTACGCGTGATTCTCGATTTGGTTGTCAACCATTGTGGGCTGGACTTCCCGCCCTTTGCCGCTGCCTTGGATGCGCACCAAAAGAACGAGCAGAGTGATTATCTGGACTGGTTTAGCTTTGACCCGATCTATACACATGGCTATCGCACCTTTTTCAATGTTGCCAAAATGCCTCAACTTAATCTGGATAATCCGGGGGCGCGCCAGTATATGATCAATGTAGCGCACCACTGGATGACTGAGTACGATGTCGATGGCTTTCGGCTGGACTATGCGGCTGGGCCAAGCCACGTGTTTTGGAGTGCCTTTTATGGCGCATGTAAAGCAATCAAATCAGATTGCTGGGTCTTTGGTGAGGTGACACGCACGGGTGACACCCTGCGCGCCTACACAGGTCGCTTGGATGGTTGCCTCGATTTCAGCTTTGGCCGCAGCATCCGTCTGCTCTTTAGCGAAGCGATTACGCTTGCCGAGTTCGCCAGCACCATTGTGCGCAGCCATGAATTTTTTCACCCCAACCATAGCCAAGCATTCATCCATCCCAGCTTTCTCGACAACCATGACATGAACCGGATTTTGTGGGTGCTACAAAACGACAAACAGCAATTCCGTCTGGCGGTGGGGTTGATGTTTGCACTCGGTGGCCCGCCCATTATCTATTATGGCACAGAAGTTGGGTTAAGCCAGCCGCGCAGCAAAGCCCCTTGGCTGGAGGAAGCGCGTCACCTCATGCTCTGGGGAGATGACCAAGACACCACACTCTTGGCCGAGTTCCGACAGTGGATTGCCCTTCGCCGTGCGCATCCCGCCTTGAGTACAGGTCGATTTGTGACCCATCGGCTTGATAATGAGCAGGGCATCTGGGTATTTGAGCGCGTCAACGATGATGATCGCGTTCTTGTTGTGGTGAATGCGAGTGAGAGTGCGCAGACGGTCACGTTACCCGATGACACCAGTGAGTCTTATACGGTTGACGCCCTGAGTGTTAGCGTTAAATCAAAGTGATGTTTTGAGGTTTCCTAGATTGGTCCAATAGATTTCTAAACGACCCAATTTTTTTCAAAAATTGGG
>JBCCFC010000080.1:0-19287 GCA_039029935.1 Chloroflexota bacterium | reverse complement strand
CTTCATCACGTGGCGCGAGACTGTGCTGAAGCGGCGCTCCGAAACCCCGGGCAGCACCGAATCCCAGGTGCCATGAGGGTGATCCCGGGTTGTTGATTGACTGGTCAATAAAAAACTCAAGCAAGGGCGACCGCAAGGGTGCGCCCCTACAACAAATTTTTTTCTACCGTTTGGCGTAACCGTTATGCGTTTGCATATGGGTCGGCAGCATCGCGCAGACCATCGCCGACAAAGTTGAATAGTAAGACCGTGACAATCACAAAGAGGACCGGAATCAGTTGCCAAGGCTGATGGGCAATCGCCACAAAGTCACGCGCATCTTCTAGCAGTACGCCCCAACTCACCGCTGGTGGTTGCATCCCCAAGCCCAAGAAACTAAGTGCAGTTTCACCCAAAATCATCGACGGAATTGCGACTGTAATATGGACGATGAGATGGCTGGTAAAGCCCGGCAGCAGGTGGCGGAAGATGATGCGTCGTTCGCTGGTTCCCGCCGCTTTGGCCGCCATTGCATAATCCTCTTCACGCAACTGTAACAATTTACCACGCACAACGCGTGCCAGCCCTGTCCAACCCACAACGGCCAGAATGACCGTAATCGCAAAGTAGGTCTGGATGATAGGCCAGTCACGGGGTAAGGCCGCCGTCAAAGCCATCCACAACGGAATCTGAGGAATGGAGAGCAGGAAGTCGATCATACGCTGAATGACTTCATCGATGATTCCACCGACGTAGCCAGAGAGTCCACCAAGGATGACGCCGATAAAGAAGCTGAGAATCACACCGACCAAACCGATGGAGAGCGAGATGCGTGAGCCGATCAAAATACGTGAGAAGAGGTCGCGCCCCAAATCATCTGCGCCAAAAATCATCAATGGGTGGGCATTTTCTACACTGGAGCCAAAAAGGTGAATATTGTTGTCCCAGATACCGAGCAGTTTGTATTCGTCACCCTCAACAAAGAATTCAACCTCATATTTAAACTCTTCATTGGGTGTAAACTCATATTTAAATGTTTCTGGATCGAGTGTGCGTTCATAACCATAATAATAAGGCCGTGTCAGACCCTCTTCATCAAAGAAATGAACACGAACTGGTGGCGATTTTTGGTAGTCTAAGTCAGCAAAACGATGGGCGGCATTAAATGGACTAAAAAAATTGGGGAAGATCGCAACAATGTAAAGAATAATCAGTAAGATGGTCGAGAACAACGCCAAACGGTGACGACGGAACCGCCACCAGATCAATGTCCACTGGCTGGCATAATAGAAATCGTCTTCTATCTCCTGCTCGATAATCAGGGTTCCATCCGCATCGTATTGTGCCTCAATCTCTGGATTTTCAGTTACTTTCCCATGTACTGTAGCTGCACTCATTTACTTACTCGCTCCTTCAAACCGAATGCGTGGATCAACCCAAGCCAATGCAATGTCCGATAAAAGTGTCCCAATAATCGTCAAGAAACTTAGAATCATGACAATGCTTCCCGCCAAGAACATATCCTGCCCAAGAACTGCGCCAAAGAGAAGTGGTCCAATCGTCGGTAGACCCAGAATCAATGAAACTAGGACATCGCCACCAAAAATACCGGGCAAGACCCAGCCAACTGTGCTGATGATGGGGTTGATTGCCATACGCACAGGATATCTCCAGAGGAGCCGCCCTTCCTTGACACCCTTCGCCCGTGCTGTCACCACATATTGCTTTTTGAGTTCATCCAGCAAGTTGTTGCGCATCACGCGAATGGTGATCCCTGTACCCGCTAGACCAAGCATCAATAGCGGCAAGATGAGATGTTTGAGCAAGTCGATAAACTTGGCAAAACTCCACGGTTCACCCGCAAAATCCGCCGAATAAAGACCAAGCGATGAGAATCCAAAATACCTAAAGAGAATCCATGCCAAAATCATCGCCAAGGTAAATTGAGGTGTTGCCAGCCCAATAAAGCCCAACGTGGTAAACACATAGTCTGGAATCGAATATTGGTGCGTCGCCGAGTAGATGCCAATGGGGATGGCAATTACCCATGAGATAATTAACGCGCCAAAGGACATGGCGATGGTCAATGGCAGCCGTTCAGAGAGCAGCTCGTTGACTGTACGATTCCACTGGAACGAGTAGCCAAAGTCTTGACGAAAAATAATGCCTTCCATCCAACGCAGATAGCGCGCATAGGCGGGTCGATCAAACCCATACATTTGGGTAATGCGTTCAGCTTCCTCATCATTGAGCGTCACGCCCGATGTACGCAGATTCTCAATATAATAGGTTACCCAATCACCGGGTGGTAGCTCAATCAGGGCATAGGACACCACCGATATCAGAAATAAGATCGGGATAAGCATGAGAACGCGACGAAGTATAAATGCAAGCACGTGTGTTTCACCTTATAGAATAGAGTGTTTTACAATATAAACCTCATAGGATTGTAAATCCCATGCTAATACAGTAAACCTGTTGAAACAGGTTGCATTCAGTGTGACGAAGTGCAATATAATACGCTACAGTGTACTTCAGTATACTTCCTGTAATAGATGCCGAATTGCATTCGGTGATGTTGGTTATTTTGCAACAACTCTAATGAAAAATAGGTTTGAATAGTTTAAATATCAAAAAGTTTTGAGCTTAATCCAAAGAGGAATAAATTTATGAGTATGTGAGGGGAGGTCATTGTTATCTTTTCAGTAAAAATTTTGCAGAACCACCTCAACAAAGTAGGAGCTTATTCTATGGATATAGACAATTATGTTTTTCTAGCCATAGTTTCTGAGGCTGATTGCAGCAATGCTAATTGTGAGGATGTCACAAACGATACATCTAATGTCTCTTGAAATGCGTCTGAGTCAAACGGTTTAGCAGGAACGAGTGTACTCTCTTCAAAACTATATTTCAACCAATTATCTCCAAAAAATTCAACCAAATATGCATCATCATCTAAAATTTCTACAATAACCCCCAATGTACCTGATAGTATAGGTCGGCCTTCCGATAAATTTTCGCCAAGAATTATTGTATTTAACTGTACTGAATCAAATAAATCAAATTTGTGCATCGGTTTATAATATAGTAAAAGGGGTGACGGTGCGAGCTATATTCACCCCGTCACCCCGTCACCCCTTCACCTTGTCACTCTCTCACGAGAATACTATTCAGACTTGAAGAAAATCTGCTCACCAGCAAAGTTCTGCGCAATCGCATAACCACCGATGGCAACATTACCCAAGTTTGCAGCCGCAATCATTGGATATTTTACATCTTCAACAATGGTGATTTCTGGCAAGTTGTCTCGATGCCATGCATAGCCATCTTCCTTGAGTTGGTTGTATTCGTCTGAACCTGAGACAACGCCCCAGCGCGTTTTGTCCAGCTCAAAGGATTCTGTGACCCATGCAGGTGGCTCAACGCCTTCTTCGCCACCAGAGCTAACATACTTATTCCACAGTGGGCCAGAGCGTCCAGTGGTTTCACTGGTCCAGTTGCTGTCCCAACCCTGATCATGCGCCCAGAAGACAGACATCTGCAATTCGTTGGCACCGTTGCGTTGACCCCAGAGTGATGAATCAATCTGCTTGACCTGAACATCCAAGCCAACCTCACGCAGTTGCTCACCAACCAATTCCGCTGCTGGTCCCAAGTCTGGTGCGTGTGCGCCATGTTCAAGCAAGATGCTCATTGAGTTGCCACTTGGGTACATGCGCATACCGCTGTCGTCGCGCTCGGTCAGACCCAGCTCGTCCAACAGTGCATTGGCTCTATCCAGATCACGTGCTGACTGCTCTTCACCAACCGTCAACATTGGGATGCCCGCAAAACCAAAGTAGAGCGAGTCGATCATTTCGTCACGATCCAGAGCGTATGTTACCGCTTGGCGGAAACGTACATCCTGTGCAACCGCTTGCCAGTCTTCATCCTCAAAGGTCTGGTTGATCCAGATTGAGCTTGAGTCTACGTGCATGTCCAACAGAACAGTGGTAAAGCCGCCAGCTTCTTCATTCTCTTTGTAGAGAGGAATCTTCACCAAACCAGTGCTTTCACGCAGGAAGTCAACCTCACCCGCCAACACTTTCAGATTTACGGCTTCAACGTCGTTCACCAATGTAGAAACGATGCGGTCTACGTATGGTAGCTGCTTACCTTCGGTGTCAACCTTGTAGTAATAAGGATTGCGTTCCATCAGAATCAAGCCTGGTTCGTCGCTCTCTTGCGCCAACCAAGGATTCAACTGTGGGAATCCAACACAACGAGGACGAGTAACATGCCAGTTGAGGCAGTCGTTGTCCGAGAAGTATGTCCACCATTCATCGGTCAAGCCAGCTTCGTCCAACAGTGGTTGAATTTCTTCCATCGACGTGTAGTCTGGATGCCATTGCTTGAGGTGATGGCTTGCACGCAGCAATACAGTGTAGCCATTCCATCCTTCAATGGTAATGTTGCGCAAGAAACCACCATATGGTTCATCAAACATGACTTTGAATGTGAAGTCGTCGATCACTTCCAACGTCATTGGTGAGCCTTCGTTTGAATAGCCCGTGCGGAAACGACGTGGGAAGGTTGGCGTCAACTGCTCGTTCAGGTAGATGTCTTCGTAAACAAAGCGAACATCTTCTGTTGTTACAGGTACGCCATCTGACCATTTCAGTCCTTCACGCATGTGGAATGTGAATTCAGTGTTATCTTCGTTAACCTCGAAATCCTTAAGGACGTTACCACGAATGTCGCTCACGCTCAAACCTGGTGAAGAGAGCAGTGGCTCGTTCATCATAACAAATGTGTCAGGATTCCAGTCTGGGCGGAAGTGCGCTGTGCGGACTGTACCACCATATTGGCCTGGTTCCCAGTCTGGCAAATCTTCTTCACTGAGCAAAACGCCAGGGCCAACCACAAATGGTTCAGCAGGCAGACGTTCTTCCAGTGGTGGCAAATCACCAGCAGCGACCATTTCGGCCAACGCAGGTGCTTCCATTGCCATGTCGCCGCCATCATCCGCAGCAGCTTCGCCATCATCAGCACTGTCATCCGCCGCTTCTTCAGCAGCAGGTGCAGCTTCTTCGGCTGGTGCAGCAGCAGGTGCGCCACCACAAGCAGCCAAAACCATTGATAAGATAATCAATAGTGAGAATAGGATATTATATTTTCGCATAACCTATGTTTCCCCTTAATTAATTTTATGTAGACAGTTGAAGTAGTAAGACAACCTACGTAGAAGCATACCACAACCCGTTTGAGGGTGTCAAACGCCGTTTTTTTTGACTCAATGTTAATGTACTTGCCGCGTTTGCTTTTCCCAATAGGGTGCGCGCAATGTACTTTTCAGAATCTTCCCCGCACCACTGATGGGCATTGGCTCAGGACGAAGTGCCATACTTCGCGGACATTTATAGTTGGCGATGCGCTCCTTACAGAAAGCAATTAGCTCATCCTCATCCACCGTCTGTCCTTCTTTACATGTCACAATTGCGTGAACTCGTTCGCCCCACTCCTCATCCGGCACACCAATAACCGCACACATGGCGATGGCGGGATGTTGATAAATTGCATTCTCTACCTCCACCGAGTAGACATTCTCGCCACCCGAAATAATCATGTCCTTGAGCCGATCCGAGATAAAAATAAACCCATCCTCATCCATATAGCCTGCATCTTGTGTATGCATCCAGCCATTGCGCAGTGCTTCCGCCGTCTCTTTTGGGCGATTCCAATAGCCTTTCATGACGATAGGACCCCGTGCAATAATTTCACCAACCACACCTCGTGGCACTTCTTGGTCCTGCTCATCCACAATCTTGGCTTCGACATTGTAGACCACGCGCCCTGCCGAGCGAATTTTGCCCGCCAATGGACCCTCCGTCACATGATACTCGTCAGGCAAAATTGTCAAAATAGGTGAAAGTTCGGTCATACCATAGGCCTGTAGAAATTGACAGGTAGGAAAAACTTCTTTGGCCTTGAGCAAGACGGCTTCGGGCATCGGGGAACCACCATAACCAATCAGTTTCAATTTTGATAGATTATAACTTCCTACACTGGGGTGATTGGCAACCATATTAATCATCGTCGGCACCATAATGCCGTTGGTGACGCCGTAAGACTGCAAGGCTTGGAGCGTGTCTTCGGGATCAAATTTGGGGACAAAGGAATGCGTCCCGCCCATGATGGAGACGGCAAAGGTCGATGCACCATCCGCCAAGTGAAACATCGGTGCAGCATGAAGATAGACGGTATCAGTGTTATAGTCCAGCCCAACCAGTGTGTTCATAGCGTTGTTGACCAAGTTATCATGGGTCAACATCACACCTTTGGGTAATCCCGTCGTGCCACCTGTGTAGAAAATGCCCGCAACATCATCTCCGCCAGCCTCCACATCGTCAATCGCATCGGCAGCAGCGAGAATGGCCTCATAATCGTGAGTTCCTTCTGGGGCAATACCATCGCCCGCATAGACGATGTGTTTGACCGTCTCTAGTTTGCCCTCAAAGGCAGGGAGCATAGCCTTGAAGGTCTCATCCACAATCAGAATCTCGGTTCCGGAGTCATTCAAGAGAAAAACCAGTTCAGGGGGAGCCAGCCGGATGTTGAGCGGAACCACAATCCCACCGGCCCAAGGGACCGCATAGTAATATTCAAGATAGCGCGCACCATTGAGCGCAAGCAACGCTACCCGTCCCCCTTTTTCTAGCCCCAAAGTTTGGAATGCACCTGCAAGCTTGGCAATCCGCTCGCCAAACTCCGCCCACGTATGTCGCTGCTCCTGCCCATTGATTTGGTCGATAGTGGCGATGTTATTGCGACTGGTTTGCAACGCTCGTTTGAGTCCCTGTGTCAAATACATGTGTCCCTCCCGACAAAATACAGTTCTCACCACGATTATGTCCAGAAACCAAGTTTTTCCAGTAAACTCAATTTCTGACTGGTCATTAAGATGACAATTTTCCAACTACGCTATCGTTTAGATTTATTGGTGTTTGGTTTCCCGAATGACCATAAGTAGATACGTATTGTACCATAAAATTTCAAAAAGAGAAGTACATCCATTGTATCCTTTTTTACCGATATTGACGCCGCATTGTATGCAAAATAGTTTGTTAGCACATGTCTGTGGGTTCTGTTATACTATAATGGATTTTTGGTTCGGATGAAAGCGTGAGAACTCGATCCATTTGACTTTTTGACCGAAGAAGAACATATTTAGAACGCCAGAACGTATTTGGTGGAACAAAAAGATGCATAAGGTAAGCGTAGAAAATCGAGAGTTGAGTCTAAAACCCATCACCGACCACGATATCAACCAAACCATCACCCTCCTCAATCGCGGCTTCACAGGCTACACCGTCAACATCCACTTTGACCGCCACCTCTTCTATCACATCCTCAAAGCCGACGGTATCGACCTAAACCACAGCCGCATCGTTCTTTGCGATGGTGAGCCAGCGGCCATTGCGCTGATTGCGACACGCGGATGGACCAGCCGGCTGGCAACGATGGCGATTGTGCCAGAGCGACGCGGGCAGGGGATAGGGACGTGGTTTATGCAGCAGTTGATTGCCGATGCACGCGTGCGTGAAGAGCAACAGATGGCGTTGGAGGTGATTGCAAGCAACAGACCAGCGGTGCGGCTCTATCAGCGGTGCGGATTTGAGACACGCCGACGTTTGTTGAGCTATCGGCTGGCACAGCAACCAGCCCCGCAACCAGCCCCGCCCAAGAACGTGGTGTTTGAAGAAGTCGATCTTCGTCTATTGGCGCATACGATCATCCAGCATGGTCTATCTGATTTACCTTGGCAAATTTCGGGTGAAAGTCTGGCGCAAACCGGACCGCCCCACCGCGCCTATCATTGGCAAGGCTGCACCATCGGGCTATCTGACCCCAGCAAAGAGACAATTAACATTCGTTCGATTGTGGTGGAGCCGCAGCAGCGTGGACAGAGCATTGCGACAGCGGCGCTGACGGCCATTATTGCCCAATATCCCAATAAGGAGTGGCGTATCTCCGCCCATTGCCCGGAAGAGTTGAGGGGGCTGTTTGAACGTGTTGGTTTTGTTGAGGAGCCGTTATCGCAGTTGCAGATGTTTCGTGTTTTGGTTTGATGGTGTTGAGGCGTCCCTACCCCATCTTCACCATCCGGTCATACATCACCAACACACCTGCATGAGAGACATTATAGCTTGGCGTCCGCATCGCAGGAATGGAAACCACGTGGTGGCATTGCTCCTGCACAGCATTGGGGATGCCGCTATCCTCAGCACCCAACAAATAAACGGCGCGGGATGGGTGTTGAAATTCGGGCAGTGGTGTGCCGCCCATTTCAATGCCAACCAGCGGACAGCCATAAGCGGCGGTGTGCTGCATCTGCTCAAATGAATCGTAGGTGAAGATCGGGATGTGCATCCATGATTTAAACACATCGCTGTTTTGTGGTTTATAGCGGTTGCCGATGGTAAAGATATAGGCCGCGCCAAGTTGATAGGCAGCGCGCCACAGTAAACCGATGTTTTGCGTCGTTTTTACTTGGTAGATGCCGATACCAAAATACCCAGTGTAGGCTTTATCCTGATTTTGAGGCTGAATCTTTTGGTGTTCAAACATTGGTTTCATAAGATTTCCCAATAATTCTTGACAAAAATACAAATCTCGTAGGGTATTTTACAGACTTTACAAAAATATTACTATATACCACTATGAAAGTGAATAAGCATTGGGGAATCATCGCTGCAAATTTTAATATAAAAGTTTAAGAGGAAAAAAGAAAACACATGTCACCAATCAACATACAATCAGCCGATGCTGATACCTACAATCGTTCAAATGGGTATTCAGAGAATACATCCCGTCACATCACGACAAATATCATGGCTGCTTTTACAAATAATCACAATGGCCTACAAGTGTCCTTTCCAGAGACAACCAAACAAGAGACAGGCACACAGGAGACAGCCGCACAGGAAACAGTCACAGAGGAAACCAGCAAAGAAAACACATTGACACAAACTCGGCCTCGTCAAGTCTATGATGCCGAGTTTGAAGTCACACCTGCCTATCGAGCCAGTTTGCCAGACCTGCAAAATTCTGGCGAATCTGCCATTAAGGGGAGTCACGTCGCCATTCATCAGGTGGGTATTCACAATTTCCGTCTGCCCATGCGGTATTTACAAAAAAATGGTGAACCGATTATGCTCGAAACATCGGTCACTGGTTCGGTGTCGCTGGATGCGCATGAAAAAGGCATCAACATGTCGCGCATCATGCGGACTTTCTATGAGAATAGCAATCAGGTTTTTTCGCTTGACAAGATGGAAGAGGTGCTCCATGCCTATCAAGAAAAGGTTGGTGGCATGGAGGCTCGTATCACCCTCCGCTTCAACTATCCCATGTTAAATGAATCGTTGCGGTCGGGACTCAGTGGCTATCAATATTACAAGGTGGCTTTTGAAGCACGACTCCAAGCGGATGGACGTGTACGCAAGTTTATCCACTTTGATTTTGTCTACTCATCGACCTGTCCCTGTAGCTATGAACTATCGCAACATGCCATCGAGCAACGCAACGTTGCCGCAGTCGCGCATAGCCAGCGTTCCGTGGCGCGTATCAGCCTTGAATGCACGGGCTTCATTTGGCTCGAAGATATCCGTGACATGTGTTTGGAAGCACTGAAAACCGAAACGCAGGTCATGGTCAAGCGTGAAGATGAGCAGGCATTTGCCGAACTGAACGCCGCCAATCTCAAATTTGTCGAGGATGCTGTGCGTCTGCTCCATGCACAACTGGACCCAGATGAACGCATCCGCGATTTCAAAATTGTGGCCTCGCATCAGGAATCGCTACATAGCCACGATGCAGTTTCGGTGCTGGTCAAGGGTATACCCAATGGATTTGAGCCGGAAGTTAGCTCAGAGACGTTGTTCTCGTTGATCCATTCATGATGTTTGGTAGGTCGGTGGTCGGTAGGTCAGTAGGTCGGTAGGCCAGTAGGTCGGTTGCTCAATACAGAATACTAATCTACTGTTCCGCCGAATACCAGCCTACCGACCACCGACCTACCGACCTACGGCTAAAACTCGATTGCTATCATCTGATGCCCGTCTAACTTTGGTAGAACAAAGTTAACCCGCTGTGCATCACCACTTGATGTTGCCTCAAACGCAATCGCGTCACCTTGTGGGGCGGTCTGGACACGTTGTACGGTCTGGTCTACACGTACAGACACAGCCACATCATACAGTGGAATCACGTCTTCAATCACATCAAATTCAATACCGCGCCGTTCTGGAATGTAATGTAGCAGGTGCAATACCCGGCGGTTTTCATTGGTCTGCTCATTGAGCGTTGCAAAGATGGTGCTAGGGCCTTGATGCGTGATCAGTGGCTCTGGCAGCAACATGCCCAGTGCGTTAAGAAATAGCTGTTTGCACCAGCGTGGTGCGTTTTGATGATACTGGTTGAAGATGGGGTTGGTGAAGTAGATGGCGTTGCCCTTGCGCACAATGGCGGGGCTGCTCTGTTGACCCGATGAGGGTGTTTGACGATGTGAGCAGAAGTGTTCCCATGTACGGTCGAAATAGGGTGCGATGTGTGGGGCCAGCACCTCGGCATCGGCCAATGCTTCTACATGCAGCCCACGCATATACATGGCATGTTCAGTTGGTGGCAATCCCTGACCAATCGCCCCCTCTGGCAGCAGATAATCCACATAATCGCCACGTCCGAAGTGCTTGCCGCGCACCACGTTGCCCGCCAAATCGACAGGTCCATCGCTTGCTTTACTGACACCCAGTGCATCGGTGGCAAAATCCGTTTTGTCCTCATTCAAGCCCGACTCAAAGCTGGCAATTAATGCACCACCATCCGCCAGATATGCCTCTAACTTGGCGGCAAGGGCGGATGATGTGGGAATCTCATCGGGCATGATCACCACTTTGTATCCGCTGAGGTCACTGTGTGAGTCGATGATGTCAAATTGATAGGCATGTTCTTCCAACATGCGACTGACCCCTTTGATGGCCGCAGGCAGGTAGTTTGCATTGGCTCCCAGCACCTCTTCTGGTGTATAGACAGCAATGTCGTTGAGCGCCTTTGCGCCATGACACCAAGGCTCTTTCTCCGCTATTTCACCGTAGACTTTGCCAATCAATTCATAGACATATTGCTCGCTGGTGCCCCGTGGCGGTAGCTGGTCTCCAATCATGCATTTGCCCCCCATCGCGATGATGCGGAAACATTCATATTGCAATGCTGCTAAGTTTTTGAACGAGTGGAAATCGCCCCAAGCCGTGTGGAACTTGCCCGTCTGTGCCAGACAGTCGATGCCGTGATTGCGGGCGTAGCGCATGGACACTGGAAAATGCTGGTAGCCCCAGTGACCGCTTGGCAGTGTCTCTAGCTCAAAGTGCGAATAGGCATCGACAATGGGGCGATGGCGCGTACCGACATGTCCCCCGTTATAGAAGATGCTACAGTCGCTGTTGCGCTCACGCACAAAGGCCGTCATCTCACGCTTAAAGTCATTGAGCGAATCCAACCCAAACTTGACGCGCTGCTCTGCGCTGGTGGGGTCCAATCCTGCGGCGATCATCTTCTCGATGGTATAGCGGTCCGCCGATGGACGCGGCTGGACAATATCAAAGAAAAAGCCATCCACGTCAAACTCATTGAGCATCTCCTCCACATGCACTTTGAGGAAGTCTACATAGGGCGAGTTGACATTAAGGAAGCGGTAGAATCCTGCCTCAAAGGGGGGTGTACCCTGAATCATGCCCTGCTCATCGGTCATCAGCCATTCAGGGTGCATACCTGCCGTGTAATGGTCCCATTGGACGGTGGTGTAGATGGGTACACGGATGCCACGTGCATGACAGGCGTCGATTTGGTCCTTCATGAGATTACGTGTCAGGTGTGGATGCACACGCTCTGGATGGCGTTTGGAATCGTAGTAAATCCAGCCGTGATGACAGCGTGCAAAGACCGTGATCGAGTTGACATGTGCTTTGACCAGCATATCGGCAAAGGCATCGGGGTCAAAGTCCGCCCCAATGCCTTCAATGGCTTCGCTGGTATGGAAATCCAGATGGATTTGTCGATATGGTAGAAAATCATTCCACTTCATAGTGTTCTCCTGTTGATGATGGTTATATGTTTATGGTTGTACTTCAACTTGTTCCGTCGTCACGGCTTCGGTCAATGGAATCGCAACCGTGTCCAGTCCATAACCGCTGACCAGATCATGGCTGCGGACATAGACTTCGGTGATGTCCGGTGGGATGGTGATGGTGTGGCTGCGTGTGAAAGGCATCTCGTTGACATGCGGATGCAGCAGGATACGTGTTCCCAGAATCTCGCCCGTTGCGGTCTCTACATGCCAGCCGTCCGTGTAGTCTGCCCAACCCGTATCGGGGTGATCCAAGGTCACGTTGAAGGTCCACTGGTTGTTACCTTTCTGTGTTGCGCGCACAAAGAGGATGGCGGCATCGGGCAAATCTCCCGTAGCGAGTTCAGCCTCTTCATCCACAGCAGAGGATAATGTTTTGAGCAGTACGTCCTCGCTAGGTGGCTGCACAGAAGTTAGTCGCCACGCTGTTGTACCGCCGCTACGATGATTGCCGCCCACAGCCTGCAACAGCGTGATTGTCTCTTCATCTGTTTGGAATTGTTCGCCCTGCCAGTACACCGGACCCGTTGATGGCAAACTGATGTAGCGATAATGTATGATGCCAGATAACCCAGCACGTTGTTGACTGATAGCCGTCAAAAAAGTGTCGCCATTGCCATCAAAGGTCAACTCTGTGATGGTTATCTCTCGCTCGTTATCAGTTGTCTCGGTTTGTTCGACGGCAGGTATTTCCACAGCACTATCTTCAGGCGGACTTATCACACAGCCTGTCATCATGCAGACCAACAAAATTATTGAAAATACATATCGCATATTCACACGCTCCTATTCGCACACTCCTATTCAATGTCATTCACCCAAAAATCATAGGCGATTTCAACCAGTGTTTCCACAGGTTGCTCACCATCCAACAACAACTTGGGCATGGAGGACTGCTCAAATAGACGCAGCATCTGTGTTTGGCTTGCCATATAATGCGCATGAATCTCTTCAAGGGTGTGACCATATTTCTGTGCATAGATTGTGATAAAGCCGTTGTGTCGTCTTTCCCAAATACAGCGTTCCCAGTGTGTCTCTGGTGTCACCTGAATAAAGAGCAGCTTGCAGCCAATGCCAGCCAGCCCCCCATCATAGTTGGCAATTTTTTGATTGGATAGTTGATGTGGCTTGGTCGATAAGGTCAGGTGTAGTGTTTCGATGATGCAAGAGTGGCGTGGTCGTGAGCCGTATCCATAAGGATGCACAAGAAAGGACAACATATCGAAGATGCGATCCATGTACTCAACCTGCTCGGTCAGCGACACTTTGGGGACGGTTCGATCTGGCTCAATCGGTGCATAGGTGTGTCCTTGACCGAGGCGTAGCAGTGTGTCCATGTGTGGATTCTGCTGTAAATGATGATGGACCAGCGCATCGATCAACGTTGTCTTGCCAACACCCGTCGTGCCTTCCACTAAGGCCATTGCGCGGTGCTTGGAGATTTGACGCAGCGATGCACCACAGGATTGGCAGAATGTGATAGGGCTGGGATGAATATGGCCGCAGGTATGACATTGCGTTACATTTGATTTCATGGGAGTATCATAGTGGGGAGAAGATATTTTGTCAATCTGATCATTTTGTCGGCGAAGACTCCATCTACAATAGCTAGTCCATCACTATGTATATGCTAGTATGGCAAAGAGATATAAAAAAGAGATGGCTGTAATTTGTACAGCCATCTCTTTTTTATATCTCTTTGCCATTTATATTTGACGCAAGGGGTAAATCGTCTAACCGCGTCAGGTTCGTGATTTTAAGTAGGGGTAGACAATCGCACCAGCACCTGGTGCGCTGATAATCAACAAGCCGAGAATGGCGATAAAACGAAGACAGCCACCCAATGCCAACATGGGGACAAATGCCGCCAAACAGAGCAGTGAGCCGACACCGACAACCAATACCGGGTTCAGTGGCGTATCAATGGCCCCCTCAATCTTGCGCCCAACCACGAGTGATGTGGCAGACCAGCCGACAATGTTAAGGATGGCGAGTGCCAGAAAGAGCAACATCGAGATAGGCGTCAGACAGATGGTAAACCGCAGAATCGTTGCCAGCAGGAGGATGAGTAGGTTGGCGATAAATCCAGCGACAAAGACTTGAGCCGTCTGCTTTTCGATGGTTTTGTGCAGTTTGTTGACAATCTTGGGACGAGCATTCATCACGGCGGCTGCTAGGAATGTGACCAGTAGCGAGAGAAATCCAAAACCAATTAAACGACCGACAAAGCCGAAAAAGCGCACAAAAAATGAGGGACGATCATCACGCTGAACGACTTCTATTTCAACCTCAGACCGGTCATCAGGTCCATCCTCACGTCCAGAATCAGGATTATTGGACTCTAAATCAGGGATTTCACTGTTCTCATCGCTGTTATTGCCAAAGAAACCGTTGGTGGAAGGTAATTTCGGTAGCGCAATCGTGGGGCCAGCATAGATATTGCCAGCAACCTCTGCACCCGATTCACGGTCGATGTCACCGCTGAGAACGCTAATATCACCACGCACGAAGGAGCCGTCTTCTAACTCGACATCACCGCTCCATGCAGAAATGTCACCCTGCACAACACCTTCAATCTTGACATCACCACTAAAGGCTGAAATGTCGCCTTCGATTACGGCATCACGTTTAATTTCAATTTTACCGCTGTAGGCAACAACATTGCCCTTAATAACACCACGCTTCTTGACTTTGACATCACCGCTATAGACAACCACATCATCATTAACGACATCACCGTCATCGACCTCAAAATCACCGTTGAAAATCTGGATGCTATCCATCGGTTTTGTCGGAAGCTCGTGCCAGAATTGGCTGGGAATATAGGGGCTGGCTGGCTGGCTGGCTAGACTATTGACGGGGCTGGGCAGTGTACTTGCTGGTGTACTTGCTGGTGTACTTGCCAATGCTGTGATAGGCGTCAGGCAGACCACAATCAAGGCAATCAGTAAAGTCCACCCTGTTTCGTGTGTACGTATACGCATTTTGGTCACCTCTTCTTCATAGCCTCCTACTCTTGCTTCATATTCGTGATAGAGCAGATGAGGCTACCCCCACTCTATGCCCCAGATGGTACGGCATCGCCCATTTCAGTGTTGCGCAACATGCGCACCCACACCCACAACATGGCAGCGGATAGGGCAATGTAGGCGAATCCAATGCCAATCATTTGGGGTCCATTCATGGTCGTGTTAAAGGCCATGATGAAGGCATCTACCCATTGTCCAGCGACAGCAGACCAGTAGGTCAATGTCTGCATGACTTCATTAACCCAGACACCTTGGTTATTGAATAAATAGGTGCCAATGGAGATGATGCCGACCAGCAGCGTCCCCCACAACACAAAGAGCAATGTGCTAATAAAGGCCACCTGCATAAAACGGCGGCGGCGTGACTCTTGTCGCGTTTGTTGTTCAAGTCGCTGTTCAAACTCCTGAACAAAACTGGATGGTGCGCTGCCTGACTCGCTCAATGAATTGACTGATGAGCTAAATGGTGGCAGTGCGGCTGGTGTGTCCATAAAGAGTTGATGGACTTCTTGCCAGTCGGCCCACTCTTCGGCCAATGTTGGGTCACGGGTTAAGGCGGCATCAAACCGTGCCTCTTCTTCCTCGTCAAGCAGACCATCCAATGCCAACGACATCAACAATGAGAACTCTTCTTGTGGATCGATTTCTAGATAGGTTTGGTTTTCGGTTCCTTGGTTCCTGATTTCATGGTTCATACGCATTCATTCTACTTATTTGTGATTCACACTTCATTTATACCTTTAGAAACGGACATTAAATAACTTACTCATTTCGGTAAAACCTACACGAGGCCCTGAGGGCACCCCGCTAACTGAACGTGTGTAAGTTATAAAATTTCATTCCTTCGCTTTAGACACCGACACCCGCACCTGCTGTGTCAAATACATTTTGCAACAATCGCGAGATGCCATAGTCACTGGTTCGCTTGTTGGATGTATAGCTAGAGACCTCGACAGCGTCAAACGTCTTATGTCCCGCAGCCTCCTGATTAGCGGCAGAAATCGCTGCGGGTATTCGTGCAGCTTCGGCCTGTTGATAGAGCTTGGCAAGCTGTTTTCGCGCCCGAAAGAGACGGCTTTTGACCGCCGACACCGTGATGTCCATTGTGTCGGCAATCTCGTCATAACTATACTCTTCCCAGTAACGCAAAATCAGTGGTGTACGGTACTCAGGTGCAAGCTGCCCAATCAACTTCTGCACCTCATCGCGATGCTCACCGACCATAGCACTCTGTTCAGGGGCTTCGGCCTTGCCTTCAAGATTCTGCAACACGGGGTTGTCATCAATCGACACAAAGCGCGCACGACGTTTACGCAGACGGTCGATACAGAGATGGTTGGCTATCGAGAAAAGCCATGTGCTAAATTTATGGCTCGGCTTATATTGATGCAGCCGGGAATAGGCACGCAGGAATGTCTCTTGGGCCGCGTCTTCGGCTTCCTGCGGATTACTGAGCATTCGGTACGTGAGATTGTAAACTGGACGCTGGTACGCTCCGACCAATTGACTAAACGCCTGTTTGTCGCCCGCCCTAGCCTGCTCGACCCAAAGTTGCTCTTGTTCGTTCATGATTTAGTTAGTATTAAATTCCTATCGAGTGTTTTTAAGTTGTTCGACCAACCTGAGAACACTCATCTATATTGAATTATGGTTATGACATAATAATGTAATCTGGTTTGTTATTACTCTCTACGTACCCGTTTTGAAAAAGTTTCAGGGAATTTTATTTTTTTCTGATGAATTTTTGATTTTGGTGGATTTCCGTTTTGCTTTAGGTGGGCAAAGATAGTTATATTTGACTGTAACTACAATTGTCGTTACAATAACGATATGATGAAATTTGAATGGGATGAAAACAAACGCCTAACCAATCTGGAAAAACATGGCTTAGATTTTCGCTATGTGGATGAAGTCTTTGAAGATGTTCACGTAACGATAGATGCTAACCAAAAGGGTGATGAACGACGTTATCTAGTTATTGGCAAATTGGATAGTAAATTTGTTACCGTGATTTATACACCCAGAGGGGATAAATATCGCATTATTTCGATGAGGAGGTCTCGGAATGGAGAAAAACGAAAATATCATGAGTTATACGGCAACTGAATTGCAAGAAATGCGCAAGAACGGGCTTGATGAGACAAACTGGGAAAGATTTCATGCTATAACCGACGAGGAGCTAGAACAAATCATTGCAGAAGACCCGGATGAAGATTTGGATATTGACTGGTCAAGCGCACGGGTTGTCATACCAGTGAAGAAGCAACAATTAACGTTACGCATTGATAGTGACATTATTGAGTTCTTTAGAAACCAAGGCAAAGGGTATCAAACGCTCATGAATAATGTGCTACGTTCCTATATGCGTGCTCAACAAACTACATGAATACTCGCCCAAAGCAAGTCGATGTGCTGTAACGAGGGAGAAAATATACCAATGATTACACGCTTTGATCACGTACTGGTGGCCGTCCAAGACCTAGACCATACCATCAACCACTATCGCACCCGCTTAGGACTAGATGCCAATCCAGGCGGTCGCCACACGGGACGTGGAACCCACAATGGGATTGTACGCTTTGGGCTGGACTATATTGAACTGCTGGCGGTCTATGATGTCGATGAAATCAAGACAGCGGGAAAACGTGTACTCTTGCATGACTATCTGCAAACACATGAAGGCGGGATGCTGGCCTACTGCTTGGCAACCGATGACATTGACACGCTGGCAACCCACTTTGCACAGGTGGGTTTGGATGCCGTCGGTCCCTTTGCCATGCAACGCACCCGCCCCGATGGGTTAACACTCAACTGGCGGCTGCTCATCCCCGATGGCACGGGCTATCGTCGCCCTTGGCCTTTTTTCATC
Source organism: Chloroflexota bacterium (assembly GCA_039029935.1). GTDB lineage: Bacteria > Chloroflexota > Anaerolineae > Caldilineales > Caldilineaceae. The sequence goes on along the minus strand of JBCCFC010000080.1, from coordinate 1,247 downwards.
CAATGGGATCTGCCAGACGATGAACGTTTGCAGCACGAGCAACCCGGTCATCACGCACTCGGCGCAACAGCGGTGACAGGGCTGAGTGTGGTTGTCGATGACTTTGTGGCGGGCAAGGATTTGTACAGCCGTCAACTAGGATTGACATTGGTTGAAGAGCGCAGGTTGCCCGTGTCGAATGCCCAATGTGTACGCTATCAACTGGCCGATTTTACTATTGATGTGCTTGCACCATTGGGTACGGGTGCGGTTCAGGAGTATTTGGACGGACATGGGCAAGGGGTCTATGAAGTGACGTTACGCGTTGATGATTTGACTGAGGCGGTGCGATTGTTGGTTGAGCGGGGGGTGTCTATTGAGCAACAAGCAGATGGCATGGTTCGGATTGTGTCAGATGATGTTTTTGGTGCGCGGTGGGTGTTGAATTAAGTCAAACAATTGCCTGTCTACACTTGAAAAATATAACATCTTAAAACATGTGAAATTGCTAATAAACCACAACATTTTGGATTGCATATGGGTTATATCCAGCTTGACGAGTCTCGGCTCTTGGCGGTATGATGATACAAACGTTGGCAAGCAATTTGTATAAGAGAGAGAGGTTTCAACCATGAGTACAGGAACAATCGCGATTCCATTAAATGAGCCATATGCCGAGAAATATCAAAAGGTTTCCCCTAAAACACAGGTGCATATGCAACAGGCACTGCAACTGTTTGCGCAAGGGTTACTCGATAGTTCTCCTCAAACCCTGATGAAATTGATGGAGTTCTTGGGAAATGATGCACAAAACAAAGGGAGAGCACTTGATATTCTGAGCAAGTTGTGCCAGCCTCCGTCGCCGCCAGAAGATTACAGTAACCGAATTGTTGAAACTGATCGTGGCCCAACTCTGAGCGGGACAAAGACCACAGTTTATGACGTTATGGTGGCATATGAAGAGCAAGCAGACTTCTTTTTTGTTTGTTACAGCCTTGATTTGCTTCCTGACCAAGTGGAACTGGCACTGGCATACATTGAAGAACATCGCGCAAAACTGGAGCCAGAACTTGAGGAAATCCAAACCAAATTGGCGGAACAAGAATCCTATTATCGTAAACTTGAGGAGAAAAGAAAGCGTGAGTCACCACCATTGCCAATGACACCACTTCGTAAATCCGTTTATGAGATTATTGATAAAAATCGTAGAGCAAGAGGTGAGCTAGTACCAGACAGAACAAAGTATTATAGTAATGGCCTCTACAATG
>JBCCFC010000079.1:0-19457 GCA_039029935.1 Chloroflexota bacterium | reverse complement strand
CTACGGCGACCGTAACAGAGACCAATACAATCTCAGAAACGGTAACGCCAACAGCGACGCCAACCGCTACATCGACGCCAATATCGACGCCAACTGCAACACAAGCCAGTGAGGAGGTTGTTGTACCAACGGCAACAGGTACAAATACATCCGTACCCGTTGCACCAACGGCAACAGGCACGAATACATCCGTACCTGCTGCACCAACGGCAACAGGCACGAATACACCTGTACCCGCTGCACCAACGGTAACAGGCACGAATACACCCGTACCCGCTGTACCAACGGCAACAGGCACGAATACACCTGTACCCGCTGTACCAACGGCAACAGGCACGAATACACCTGTACCCGCTGTACCAACTACAACAGCGACTGCAACTGCAACGGATGCACCAGTACCTGTTGCGCCCGATGACACACCGACACCTATGCCGACAGCAACACCGTTTCTACCAGTCGGTGGTCTGAATCTGTTGATTGAGGAAGGGGATGAGCTTGAGCCTGGTGGCGATGTGACACTCGTGATGCGCCTCGGCGATATTGATGCAGGTGATTCAACGATCTTTACCTATATTGTCATCGAGTTTGATCCACCTAATTTCATATTCGTGGGCACCGTGTATCAAGACTCAGCCACAGGGATGGTCTTCTTTGAAGTACCGCCAGGTGTTTCTGCTGCAAGTATTCGCCAAGAAGATCGTGTGGCATGTACAGCGGAGAGTACGCAGTGTGCTTTGGCCTATAACGAACTTGATCTTGAACAGCAGACCGACATCGTCGAAAATGGTGTACGGATTGAGACAAGCATTGGTGAAGAGGTTGAGGATGGCGCAGCACTGAATCTTGGAGCGTCGTTAGAGGATGAAGCCTTTACAACTGTCGTCAATACGGATGTTGGGCTAACTCAAACTACAACAAATGAAACACTAACGGTAGGTGTACCTGTTAGTGAGCAGGGCATTCCGCTGGCACCAAGTACAGAACCAACGGAATTCACGTTCTTGCCATTAATTACAAAATAGTGTAAGGAATTCTGGTCAAACGCCAGTTAAGCGAACGAAGCTGGATTTTATATGATGTAGAGGCTTGATAGTTCGAGCCTCTACAAGCTGTCGCTTTACTCATTGTTAAACTGTATAAGATTTGACTGTATAAGATTTGTACAATAAGCCATCCGTTTCTTACAAAAGGGGATGGCTTATTTATTTGACAGAACCGAGAAAGGAAAAAGAGTATGACAACTTTGGTCTTAAAAAGACAAACACAGCTAGGGCAATCTCGGTTTCAATTTTCCCTATACAACAGCATTTATCGGTTGATTGAAGTGATCCTTTGTAGTCTAGGGTGTGTTCTACTTGTATTATTGATACCCTGTATCTGGTTGCTCAATCGCTTCTTTGCGCCAGGACCGCTTTTCTATCAACAACAGCGTGTGGGTCAACATGGAAAACCGTTTACCATCTTCAAATTTCGCTCAATGGTGGTGGACGCCGAATCCAATGGACCTGTGTGGGCAAAGAACAAAGATGCTCGTGTGACGCCGATTGGACACTTTTTGCGTCGAGCGCATATCGATGAACTACCACAGCTTTGGAACATTCTCTGTGGCGAAATGAGCTTGATTGGCCCACGCCCTGAACGACCGGAATTTGTGTGCCAATTGGTTAAGGAAGTGCCTGACTATGATCTGCGCCATATGGTTCGCCCTGGTCTAACAGGATGGGCACAGGTAAACTATGGATATGGGTCCAGTGTTGATGATGCGACCATTAAATTGGACTATGATCTTCAATATGTTCAAAATCGAAGCTGGCGCATGGATATGGCAATTCTTTGCCGTACTGTTTGGGTTGTCTTCTGCCACACGGTTCGCGGCTAATTTTTGTGGCTATTTGACTATTACATAAAATAGCCAATTCGCTTGTATTTAGTCATCTTGATGTTTGACAAGCGGGGCTAAGGCGTTGGTGAATCCAAGCACACCGCTGAAAGCGGTTAGCAACACAGAGTACAGCAGTGATAGGTCAAAAAATAGCCCCGCGCCGATGTTGACGATACTTGGTACGAGGATTGAAGCGAAGATGGTGCGGCTGTTGGTGCGATACTTCCGCGCAAGGGCGAACAGCGTCACAAGATTTTCGAGTCGCACATCGGTCAAGATCACCTGTGCCGTGTCCGTAGCGATGGTAGAGGCTCCACGTAGAGAGATCGAAACATCGGCCTGTTTGAGTGCTATCGAGTCGTTAAGACCATCACCCACATAGCAGACGGTGCGACCCGCCTTTTGCAACTGTTTGATCACCTCAGCCTTGTCTTCGGGCAGAGTCTCAGCGAAATATTGGTCCACACCTATCTGTTGGGCTAACTTTTGCGTTGGTGTCTCTTGGTCACCAGAAATGATGTAAGCAGCGTTGAGGTATTGCTTTCGTAGTGTCTGTACAACGGGCTGGGCGTCAGGGCGTAGCGTCGATTGGAGTTCAATGGCTCCGACGACTTCAACCGAATCGGTCGCCGCTTGCAGTTCCGTGGATGATTCTTGCCTTGCTGATTCCCGCTCGATTGCCACAATAACAAGCGAATGCCCCTGTGTAAACGCCTCTTGCTGTGCCTGGTGAATAGGTTCCGGCAGATGCAAACCTTCACTTTGTATAAAACGGCCACTTCCGACAAGCAGTTTATAGCGTGCGCATGGTCTCTCATCCACTGTGCCATCATACAGCCACGCTGTCAATCCAAAGCCAACATGATACGTTGATTCGTCCATTGTCAGCAGCGGCAACCCTTGCGCCATCGCCGCTTGTAGAATCGCCTTGGCAATGGGGTGATCTTGCTTTTGTTCAACCGTCGCCGTAAATTGCAAAATGGTTTGGGCATCATAATTACTACAGGTATGAATTTGACTAACATAGGGCTGCGCCTCAGTTAAGGTTCCCGTCTTGTCAAAGATGATGGTATCGACTTGGTTTAGCCGTTCAAAGACGCGACCATCTTTGATGAGCAACCCCTTTTGGGCGGCGAGATTGAGAAAAGCCAATACACCTGTCGATGAGGTAATGTTGAGCCGATAGCGGAAATGTGAATTGAGGAGTACCATTGCGCTTTCCACACCTAGCATCGGCCAAATCGCTCCTGCAACTGCCAGTGTTGGCACCACCGTGTAGTTGGTGATGCGCTCAGACCAAAGTTGGACGCCTGTTTTGATATTGACTGTTTGATTGAGGATTTCTGCAATCTGGGCGGCCGCTGTCTCTTCACCAGCTTGCTCCACGACAACAATCAATTTTCCCGAAAGCACAACCGTGAGGGCAAAAACTTGTGCATCAACCCCTTTCTCAACGGGCTGCGATTCGCCTGTCAACATGTGCTGATCAATCAATCCCAAACCTGCAACCACTTTGCCATCCACAGGGACGGATTCACCCGCATTGACCAGAACCAGATCGCCTTTTTTGAGACTATCAAAAGCAACCTGTCGCTCATCCCCGGTACCCAATCGCCCCAGTTGATCTGGGTCGTTTGTGGGTAGTACCCAGACAAATTGAGGTTGTTCTTGAAAAATGCTGATCAGTTTTGCGCTTGATTTGCGTTTGGTCCGACTCAGCAATTTGCGGTTAATCAGGTAAATAAAAATATGTACATTGGCAACCACAAAGTACCCTTGGTATAGCATTGCACCCAATAAAATCACGGCTAGGGCATCAACATTGATGCGGCGTTCCTCGACCAGTCCCTCATAGGCAGAGAGGACGATATCTTTGCTGACATAGAGAATAATCGGCAAACTGAGCATCAAGAGGGCTGGATTGAACAGCAGACCCACAAGCGATGCAACCAGTGAAACCACATAGAGAAACAATTTATAGTCAATGGCTCTTTCCACATCGCTCGTGCTGGCATGACTAAATATGTCGAGAAAAATATGCAATGGCTCCAAATAACCGCTGAAAAAGGTTTGTTTTTTTGGCGATTGCTCGGTTGCAAGGGCTGCCCCCATGCGGTTTTTACCATAGACACCGCCGCTTAGACCATCTGGAAAGTAGGTCTGTTTGAGCGCACCATAGGTATAGCGTGTCTGTGCGAGTCCAGCGGTAACAGGGTCTAGCAAGGTTAGCAAATTATGATGAAGGGTTGTGATGGCTTCTCGCGTGTCTTTGATGATCAAACGCACTGTTTTGCCCATATCCTTGGCAAATTTTTCCACCATACTATCCTTGAGAAAGGGCAGAGAATCGGTTGATGATGGATCTAAAGCCGATGATAATTTTTTGCCAGTGCGCTGCTTATCTTTGTTTTTTTTGAAATTGGTAGATGGGTATATATCACCAAGTTTTTTGTGTTGATATCTACTTGATTGTCTGTTCATACAAGCAACACGGGCTTCCAGCCCGCAACGGACAGGATGTCCGCACTATGTTGGAAAGTATCGCAGGTTGGCTACCTGCGCCACAGATAATCAATCTGTGATACTGGTGGAAAGTATCGCAGGTTGGCTACCTGCGTCACAGATAATCAATCTGTGATACTGGTGGAAAGTATCGCAGGTTGGCTACCTGCGTCACAGATAATCAATCTGTGATACTGGTGAAAAGTATCGCAGGTCGGCTACCTGCGCCACAGATAATCAATCTGTGATACTGGTGAAAAGTATCGCAGGTTGGCTACCTGGGTCACAGATAATCAATCTGTGATACTGGTTTATGCTTTCCTACGCAATGAAAAAATTATACCTAAAATTTTATTCATGTCTGTGCGCACAAACCCACAAACGTGCCATGTGCGCTTTTGGTGCGCACATTTGCCCCGCACTCTGCTACAATGAGGGCGTAAGTGTTCTCGTCAATGTTGTGGATACGTGAGCGCAAGCTCGAAACCTTCGGTGTACTTTGTTGTGTGCCTTGCCTGTACAACCATTACCAGTCCATTCAATCATTCTTTGCTTGTTGTGTGTAAAACCCTTCATGCGTATTCATAACAATTTTTGAGCGATGTCAAGCTTAAAAATCAAGAAAAGACCAGGTATGTGTGAGCCTGGTCTTTTTTTGTTGCTCAAATTTATCTTCTCATAGAAGTGTAGAAGTCCGACTTTTGGTAAAAGTTGGACTTCTGCCATGTTCCACCCCATTACTGTCCATCACCTTACATTCTTCACCATACAAAATTCGGTCAAAAATCCAGCTACACAACGACCGCACACTATGATACCATCATGTGTGAACATACAATAACGCACACAAGTGAACAAAAAACGCAATTCAATCGTTATGCACATAGACGCTATCGCTTTCAACACATGAGTACGTACCCTATTTTGGAGGACACAATGACAATATTATCTGAGCAATCACCAACTCATCTTGGCTCAGATCAGCAAATGACCATGCTACAACAGACGCTTGATTTACACAATCGGGCAATGGCCGCAAGTAGCTGTGGGATTACCATTTCGGATATGGCACTGTGCGATGCACCGTTGGTCTATGTCAATGATGCATTTTTGCAGATTAGCGGTTACCCGCGCGAATTTGTGCTGGGGAAAAATTGCCGCTTTTTGCAGGGAGAGGAACGCAATCAACAAGGGCGCACCAATATTCGTAAAGCACTAGAGAACGGCACACATTGCACGGTGTTATTGCGCAACTATCGCGCCGACGCCACTCCCTTTTGGAACGAGCTCTTTATCTCGCCAATCCACAATGAACACCAGCAATTGACCCATTTTGTGGGCATACAAACCAATGTCACAGAGCGTGAACAGGCGCGCCAAGAGGTGTTGCGCAAACAAACCGAACTTGAAGCCACGTTGTCGGAGTTGCATGAGACGCAGACATTGTTGGTCCATTCAGAGAAAATGAACGCACTGGGGCAAATGGTGGCTGGGGTTGCCCATGAAATCAACAACCCCATTGCCTTTATCAACAGCAATATCCACAGTCTCAAGCAGACCTTTGAAGAGATGGTCGATGGATATCTGCAACTAGAGCGATTGGCCTTACAGAGTCATGATGCAATTGCCCCCGCTGTGCATCAAATTCGCGAACAGACAGATTTGGATTTCTTGCTGGAAGATACGTCCGACATGATTGATACGACACTCTCTGGGCTAGAGCGGGTCAAGAATATTGTCAAAGAACTGCGCACATTTTCTCGCTTGGATGAAGCGGCATATAAATATACAGATATCAAGAATGACATCGAAAGTGCCCTTGCCATTGCCAGCGGTGAACTCCAAAACAACATTGAAGTTGTGCTTGATTTTGAGCCACTGCCACAACTTAAATGCCGACCAGCGGAACTAAACCAAGTATTTTTGAATTTAATGATCAATGCTGCTCAGGCAATTGAGGGACCAGGCACAATCACGATCTCTGGGCGTGATACAGCCAACGCCGTTGTGCTTACATTCAGCGATACGGGGCATGGTATGGCGCCTGAAATCATGACGCAAATCTTCAACCCATTCTTCACCACCAAACCTGTCGGCCAAGGCACGGGGCTGGGGTTAGCCATCGCAGATCGCATCATTGCCAATAATCACGGCGGAACCATTGAGGTTGAATCTGTTGTGGGCGCAGGTACAACGTTTGTTATTCATTTACCAAAAGAAAAGAGTTAAAAATAAGCCCCTGCTAACCTTCCCCTGATAGGGGAGGAACAGTTCTTCTCACAACGAGGTGATGGTTCCCTTCCTTATCAGGGGTGGGTTAGCGAGGGTCGAATAAATTAAAGAAGTAAAAAATGCTAAAACCATCTGCACGACACCAAAAAAATGGACAAATTCATAATCTGCTTGTCATAGACGATGAAACCGAAATTATCAAAGCACTTCGTCGCCAGTTTCGTCGAAGTTATAACGTTCATGTCGCCAACAGTGCCGAAGAAGGCTATTCGGTGATGGAAAAAGCACCGATTTCGGTGATTATTTCGGATCAACGGATGCCTGGGATGACGGGATCGCAATTTTTTGATCGTGTCAAAACAGAGTACCCTGATGCAATCCGCCTTTTACTAACCGGGTATGCGGATATTCAGGCTGTGATTGATGCCATCAACGACGGCAATATTTTTCGATATATTGTCAAACCCTGGGACCCTGCCGAACTAGACACAATTGTGCGTGAGGCATTTGAGCGTTACACATTGATTGTACAGAACCGCAAACTCATGAAAGAGCTAAAAGAAACCAACGCTCGACTTGAACAGCGGGTCAAAGAGCGTACTGCTGAGTTACAGGCGACGAATGATGAGCTACAACGTGTGAATGAAGAAAAAGATCGCTTCCTGGGCATGGCGGCTCATGATTTGCGGGGGCCGATTGGCAATGTCAAATCCATCTCCGAACTGCTCATCAATGAAGATATCCCTGAACCACAGAATTCAACATTTTTGCGTCTCATCGAAAGTGTTGCTGATAAGGCACTGAACCTCATCAATGATCTGCTCAGTGTCTCGGCTGTCCGAGCAGGGCGGTTGGTGCTAGAGCCAATCGAAGTAGACTTGTATGCTTTTCTGGAACGTGTACACCAGCTCAACGCCCATCATGGCAAAAAGAAAGATATCGAATTGGTCAATGCTCTGCCGCCCGACCTACCAATGATTATGTTTGATGAAAAACGCATGGAGCAAGTGCTAGATAATCTGCTCACCAATGCCTTTAAGTTTTCCCACGCACACACAACTGTCACAGTTTCCGCATCTATCCAGCCAAGTCAGGGTGAGGAACCATCAGAGCAACTCGTCATCTCTGTTGCCGACCAAGGGCAAGGCATCCCCAATGATGAACTTGATACGCTGTTCACGGCTTTTCAAAAGACCAGCACCCGCCCGACTGCTGAAGAACATAGCACAGGGCTCGGGTTGACGATTGTCAAGCGCATTGTCGAATTGCATGGGGGTGCGATTACGGTTGAGAGTAAGCATGGTGTGGGGACAACGTTTTATGTGTCCTTGCCGCGTTAAGGCGACGCCCCTCTTTGCGTTCATCCATTAGTGGCTTGAGGGCATTATAAACACCTACGGGTGTCACCACCTGATAGAGAATGACACCCGTTGTAAGCCCGAGCCCAAACAGCAGTGTACAGGCAATGCCCAATACACCTGGGGCAACGGATGCCCATAGGTTGACGCGCATGTTGGCGGCAAAGTCATCGGCTAAGTCAAAGAGTGTCGATAGCTGATTCAGCGTTCCATCCATGAAGACAATCTGTGCTGTATCCGTGGCAATCGAGGTTGCGCCGCGCAATGAGACTGAGACATCCGCTTTTTTGAGCGCAATGGAGTCGTTGATGCCATCGCCCACAAAGCAAACTTTGTGACCTTCTTGTTGCAATTGTTCCACCAAGCGGGCTTTCTCTTCGGGCAACACCTCGGCAAAATAGCGATTGATGCCCAAGCTGTTCGCCAAAGTGCGTGTGGGTGCTTCGTTATCGCCGGAGATAATGACCGTTTTGATGTCACGCCCATGCAGGTCATTGATCAGTGCTGTGACTTCTGGGCGGATGGTGGGGACCAGTTCAACGGCTCCCGCCATCTGATTATCGAACGCCACCAACACAAGCGAATGCCCATTCAGATGGCTCTCTGTCTGTCGTGTCTTAATGTCATCTGGCACAGAGATGCCCTCCATCGCCATAAACCGGATGCTGCCAACCAAAATGACATGCCCATCAATCTGTGTTTTAAGGCCATAGCCCACTTTATACTGCGCATCGTCGAGTGTGGGCAGCACCAGTTGACGGTCATTGGCTGCTTGCAAAATCGCACGTGCAATGGGATGACTCTGTTTGCTTTCGGCTGCGGCAGCGTATCGCAATAGAGCATCAGCAGAAATCTTCGGTTTCTGTGTATGGCAAACATACACCTGGCTTACCGTTGGCTGCTCTAGCGTCAATGTACCCGTTTTGTCAAACACAACCATATCAACTTCATACAACACTTCCAAGGCACGACCATCCTTGACCAAAACGCCTTTTTGGGCCGCGACCTGCAAAAAGCTCAACATGCTCAAGGGACCCAGCAGGGTCATGCGATAGCCGGGGTGATACCACAAAACAGATAACGCACCCTCTACACCCCACAGTGGGAATGCCAATGCGCTCAGGCTAAACAACGGCAACAGCGTTCGGTTAAGCCAGCGGTCTGTGCGTGACTGAATGGCCTGTTTAAAATCGGTGGTTTGATTCAGCATTTCAGTAATTTGTGCAGCGACCGTTTCCTCACCCGCCTTGTCTACATGCACGGCCAACCGCCCTGACAACACAACCGTAGATGCCAATACAGTATCGCCAATACTTTTTTCCACAGGCTGAGACTCACCCGTCAGCATATGCTGATCAATGGTCACTGACCCCTCCACAATTGTGCCGTCCACAGGGATCATTTGCCCTGCATGAACGACCACGACATCTCCCACTTGCACCTGCTCAAATAATATTTCTACCTCAACCCCATCGACCAAAAGCCAGACCGTCTGTATTTGCCCACCAAACAGATTGGCAATGCTTTGCTGCGAGCGGCTTTCTGTTTTGACCACAAGTAGCCGGTTGAGGATGCCAAAGGTGGCAGAAAAGGCTGCTGCCCAGATAAATCCCGCCACCCATGTGCCAATGATTACAAGCACCATCAGCACATGATGGTCAAAGCGGCGTTCATTGACCACGGTATGATAGGCATTTTGACAGACCATACGCGAGGCATAGAAGAGGCAAGCAAGCGTGGGTATATAGAAAACTGGCGATACAAGAACACCTGCTGTTGCCAATCCCAATGCAATGAGCGAGGCCAAAAATTGCCGTTTCGTCTTTCGCTCTATCGCTAGTTGTGCGCTGTTATCATGATTGGCATTCAGCGATTTTTGGTATTGGGTGCGTGTATCGCCAAAAAGCTCACCGACAAATTGTTGTGTTTGAGCGAGCATGGATGGTGGCTTGGGTTGAAGCTTTGTCGTGCTTTTGTGATTTGGTGTGGTCAAGAGTGTGTCCACGAGACGTGTTGATTTATATGGGCGGAATGTAGCAAAAACGGCAGTGCGTTTAAAGAATGTGGATAGAAAAAAATTTGTCATGATGAATGGCCTCGAATATCCGATGAATAGGCTTGGCAATAACGTTTCTACGATGTTTGGGTTGCCTTTGTTCATCTAAGTTTGTCGCAATCAAATGTATCAACATAATTCATAGACAAGAGCCGCTCTTGGGTTGTTCCTCAGTAGAGAAACCAAGAATCCGATAAGTTGCTCGACAGCTTACTTGGCTGTAGAATAAAGTTCGTGCTTATGAAATCAAATTATAACCAGCCAGGGAAGGGTAATTATAATTAATGAATATACCAACTTTACTAGATCGTATTACAATAGACTATGACATATGTCATGGAAAGCCATGCATTCGCCATTTACGATATCCTGTTGAATTTATTCTAGAGTTATTGAGTGCAGGGATGACCCATGATGAGATTTTGGACGACTATGATGATCTTGAACAAGAAGATATTCTAGCGTCTCTTGCATATGCAACAAGATTAACCCGTGTTAAACGCATGGAGGCGGTATTCGCATGAAATTCTTAGTTGATGCCCAGTTACCCAAGAAGCTTGCGTACTTTTTGAAAGATGAAGGATATGATGCCATCCATACACGTGATCTTCCGCTAGGGAATGGAACACCGGACTCAGTTATTAATGACATATCGCTATCCGAACAACGTATTGTTATCACAAAAGATTCTGACTTTAGAGATTCCTACTTGTTATCAAACAGGCCATACAAGCTATTGTTAATTTCGACAGGGAATATCAAAAATAGCGACTTGATGAAGCTATTCGAACAGAATTTAGAACCCATTATCAATGCACTTGAGGTATACGGATATGTTGAATTAGATCGGCTTAACTTGACAATTCATGGGTAATTTATGAAACTATCTGTACTCGACCAATCACCGATTCGCCAAGGCGGAACGGCAACCCAAGCATTACACGAAACCCTCGCCCTCGCTAAGCATGTGGAGTCGCTGGGCTACCACCGCTTCTGGGTTTCTGAACATCATAACATGACCAGTTTGGCGGGGAGTGCCCCCGAAGTGTTGCTGGGGGCCATTGGCGCGCATACACAACACATGCGCATTGGCTCCGGTGGCGTGATGTTGCCACACTACAGTGCGTTCAAAGTGGCCGAGACCTTTTCAGTGTTGTCTACACTCTATCCGAATCGTGTGGATGTCGGTGTGGGTCGTGCCCCTGGTGGTGACATGGACACAGCACGTATACTAGCAACCGATGGACGACCTAAATTTGAACGCTTCCCCGTATTGGTCGAGCAGCTACGCACCATGCTCAACGACCGTGATTTTCGACCGCGCGTCGCACCTGTGCCACCCTCACCGCCCCCCATGTGGATTTTAGGCTCCAGCCACGAAAGTGCCATTTTGGCGGCGCAATATGGGTTGCCCTATAACTTTGCGCTCTTTATCAACAGCCAGATGATTCCTGAGTTGTTTGACCTATACAGAAGTGAATTTCAGCCATCAGACAGCTATCCAGGCCAAATTACAGAGCCACAGACGATTTTGACCGTAGATGTGCTTTGTGCAGAAACGGAAGAAGAAGCGCAACGACTTGCCATGAGTCGGCGTCTAACCTTTTTGCGCTTTGCCCACCGCGAACAGAATGTGCAAGTTCCGCCAGTAGAAGAAGCGGTCAACTATCCCTATAATCAACAAGAGCTACAGTTTCTCAACACCAAATTTCAACAAGCCGCCATCGGCACACCCACCCAAGTCAGAGCAAAGCTAGAGAAGTTGGCCGAGGACTTTGGCACAGATGAAATCATGACTGTAACCATTACGTATGATTTTCAGGCACGATTGCGGTCGTATGAGTTGCTCGCCGAAGCGTTTGGGATGTGATGGTGTACGGGTGTGATAGTGTGATAGTGTATAGGTGAACATGACTTACACTATCACACCCACACACTATTACACTATCACACTATCACATAAACTAATCTTCCGGCTTCTCACCCTCCGGAGCCATTTTTACCAAACGGGGCTTAAACCGCGCCATGATTTCGACCAAATCGGTCTGCGCGGCCATGACTTCGTTGATGTCCTTGTAGGCCATTGGCACTTCATCCAGCCCCGCAGAGAGCAGCTTGACATTGCGTTGTGCCAAAAACTTCTTGGCTTCGGACCACGTGAACCGTTCTTTGGCGGCACGGCGGCTCATCTGACGACCTGCACCATGTGAGGCCGAGTTGAGTGATGCTTCGTTGCCCCGCCCACGCACAACAAATGCAGGTGTAGCCATTGATCCAGGAATGATGCCTAGCACACCGTCATCCGCTGGGGTTGCCCCTTTGCGATGCACAATGACCGTCTCGTCATCGTGTTCTTCTGCCCATGCAAAGTTATGATGATTCTCAATCTGCAACAATGGTTTTGCACCCAACGCTTTCAGCACATGGCGATGGATACAGGCGTGATTGGCCGCCGCGTACTCACCCATCAGATTCATCGCTGCCCAATATTCTTGGCCTGGCTCAGTGTCCAAGTCTAGCCACGACAGATGCTTGAGGTGTTTGGGCAGTTCCGCACGAAGGTCCATTGCTAGCTTGCTGTAATGTCCCGCGACTGCCGCGCCTGCACCGCGACTGCCACTGTGACTCAGCAACGCTAGATAGGTTCCCTGCGCAAGGTCCAAGCCATCATGCAGGACATCCAACGTCCCAAATTCGACAAAATGATTGCCGCTGCCGCTGGTCCCAAGCTGTTTCCAGGCCTTGTCTTTGAGCCTGTTGGTCACGTCGGTCACAGACCAGTCGGCATCCATAACTTCATGATCACGTGGACGTTTGAAGTTTGCACCCATGCCAAAGCGTGTCTCCTGCTCCAGTGCATTGATGAGCCGTCCCTCTTGCCCTTCGATGACATTGGCAGGCATATCCAACACGGTCATCTTCATGCGACAGGCAATATCCACACCAACCGCATAGGGAATGACCGCATTGCGCACGGCCAGCACACCACCGATGGGCAATCCATACCCAAGATGTGCATCAGGCATGATGGCTCCACGCACGGCCACAGGTAACTCTGAGGCATGTTTCATCTGTTCCAGCGATTTGGGGTCTATGTCCCCCCACACCTGAAACGGCGCATTCTCTGTACGCGGCACATACAACGCCTGCGCCGCCTTCTGCTCCGCAATGTACTGCGCCAACGTGCCAAAAATCTCATCATCAATAAACGCTTCTGGGTCCACCAACAATGCACGAATCCGTTCTGGGACTTCCTGCTTATCCAGACGAGCTTGTTTCGCCGCCTTCACAGCCTTCCCTGCCAATTTTCGTGCCTCGCCTCTGGGTACACCCAGCTTTGCCAACTGTTGAGGTTTCATTTAATTGTCCTTTCACTAGGATGTGATGGTGTGATAGTGTGATGGTGTATCGGTGTAATGTTGTATCGGTGTGATGGTGTATGGATGAAGCCTTTACCTCTTCACTCATCACTATGCACTCATCACTATGCACTCATCACTATTCACTCTTCCCGCTTCACCCATCCAAACAATAACATATCTGCCAGTTCTCGGCCAAAATACGGTAGCCCTTCAGCGCGATGTTCTTCGGGGATGTTGTGAACACTCTGCATCAATGTCACCAATGCCATTGTCGCCATCCCCACATTGTCGATCTCCACAGTGCCTGCTTCCTTGGCTGCGGTCAACGCCGTCTTGAGCGGTGTGGTCAACGAATCAATGGCTAATTTCATCAGCATTCCCGCTTGCATTGGGTCAATGGCGGGCATATCGGCCTGCTGCATTCGCGTCAAGTCGAGCGGTGGCTGTGAAACCAACCACTGCGCAACCGCGTGAACTTGCTCGCGAATATCATCCCCTGCATTCTCAATCGCCTCGGTCATCCCCACACGATGACGTTCAAAGTTCTGTTTCATGACATCCAAATAAAGCTGCTCTTTGCCCCCCGGTGCATAATAATAAAGCGAGGCATGACGCATCCCCACAGCCTCGGCAATGTCACGGAGGGTGACAGCACTATAGCCACGTGTGGTAAATAGCTCTTCAGCGACCTGATGAATCTGTTTACGTGTCTCATTTTGGGGGGCTTTTTTTGCTGTTGTTTTTGCTGTTGATCTTGTCATAGTTTTATCTACCATTTGGTAGAATTGTAGCACCTGTCTCATGCGTTGTCAAGGATTTTCAAATAAACTGTCCATTGCTATTACCACAGTCACTCTTTAGAATCAGGTATATAGCGGCATGTAACACGCAGGCTCTGGATTTTGTCCAACTCTCAGCATACAGTATCTTGGTTAAAAAACAAAAGAGAGGGAATGCTGCATTCATTATCAGCATTCCCTCTCTTGTTTATTTGCTTATTTATTTGATAACTTCGTTGGCATTTAATGCATCTAGCATCCGATGCTTAGTCTGCCCCTGCGCCGCTGAGGACACCTTCGTGTGCAGGAATCTGCATTCTGGTGGGTGTTTGTTCCTCAACTGTGCCATGCTCTTGTTCGTGCATGTTCAACCACTGGTACATGAAGAAGATTGCCAGTGGAATCCCGTAGTATGATGCCCGAATCACAATGTCATCCCAAGAGGCAATGCCATTGGCTGTGACACGACTTGAAGCAGTCATCAATGTCCACAGACCCATATAGATTGGCACCCAGTTCCAGCGTGTTGCCAAGATAAGGAATACGACCACTAAATCGATAATGGCAATTGCATCCAGCATGAGATAAATAGCGGCTTCGCTAAAGATAGGCATACCAAAGAAGGTGATGCTGCTTTTCTCAATCAATCCTAAGAACTTGGATGAGTGGAACATGACCTTTGTGCCATGTCCAAAGAAGGTCAGCGCAATTGACAGA
The DNA here is from genome assembly GCA_039029935.1 of Chloroflexota bacterium. Classification (GTDB taxonomy): domain Bacteria; phylum Chloroflexota; class Anaerolineae; order Caldilineales; family Caldilineaceae. The sequence goes on along the minus strand of JBCCFC010000079.1, from coordinate 4,566 downwards.
CGCATAACCGTCATGACGCCAGTTGGGATACTCTCAACCACACCGCGACCTTGCTTCACATACTGGTTGTTATACCATTGCATAAGCATGAGTAGCGCAATTGGCAACATGTATCGGGCTGCACGGGAAGGCATGGTTAGACCAAAGTATGTGCCCAGTTCAACGGTCTTCATGGCTGTAAGCAGGACAATCAATCCAAAGGCGGACCACAGATAGACAGGTTTTGGCTTCCACACAACGGCGATGGCTATCCCTATAAAGGCCAGACCAAACAAGGCCGGAATCAATGTTGCCAAGTAGGGTGATGTGCCCCATTCAATCAGCGATGCGGTGTTGATTTCCAACTTCTGGCGGAACATCTGGCTTGCATAGCCGATACACGACAATGCCACCGCAAATTGTAGACATAAAATAGCGATTTCAACTGCTGACCGCTTAGTCAGCGATTTTAACATTTGCATAATTCAATATCCTCTCGTTATCTAATTCATTAATTGATAGTTAAGTTTAACCTCTGTTCTTTATTTGGTTATGTCCTCATTGTAGCAACCTTGGAAGCATGGGATTTGAACTTTATGCTAAATGGTGTTAAATCTTTATTAAACTTTCAAATTTTTTTAAACAAGGACTCAACTAGATTTATGGATACATCTCAACGCAAACAGCAAACGCTCACAAGTGAAGATTTACTGCAACTACAGTTTCTCCAGTCAGCCGTGTTATCACCTGATGGACAATGGATTGTCTCTGAACTTTCAGCCTATGACGCTGATGAAGAAATGGACTATCAACATCTGTGGCTTCACAATATTGAGAATGGGAAAGCGCGCCAACTCACCTATGGCAAACACAATAACAGCCAGCCCGCATGGTCACCGGATGGACAAACCATTGCTTTTGTTTCAACGCGTAATAACAAACCCCAACTTTATGTGCTGCCTGTGGATGGTGGTGAAGCACGCTCATTAACGAACTTTGTGCAGGGCATTGGTGGCGAGGCGGCATGGGCGCCCGATGGCACACAGATTGCGTTTACAGTACCCAAGCCACCACCTAATGGGGAAGCCGAACGCGACGACAGCCTGCCCTATCGTGTGACACGCCATGTCTATCGCTTTGATGCAGTGGGCAATCTGGATGATGCGGCCAACGATATCTATGTCATCAAAAGCGACGGAACAGGTGATGCACAGCCACTGACCGATGATACCTATGTCAACAGCAGGCCACAGTGGTCACCAGATGGCCGTGAGTTGCTCTATAGCGCGGCCATGCCACCTGATCAGTTTAATGTGTATTTCCAAGAAATTTGTATCATTACGCTTGGAGAAAACGAGAAGTGGACAACACGTACCCTCTATCAGGGGTGGGGCGATAAGCTCGGCCCCGTTTGGGGTCCAGTCGATGTGGATGGCAATGCCCAAATTTTATTTGTTGGCACACCAGTTGGCAAGCCGATTGGGTCCAAGTCCGATTTGTATATTGCGTCGGCAAGTGGAGAGGGTGTACCTGAAAACCGCACCCTTAATTTGACCGTTGGCGTTGCAGGCCATCTGTTGCCCGACATGCCCTCACGTATTATGGCAGCGATGGAAACGTGTGTTGCGAAGGATGGGAAATCCGCCTTTATTCAGGTGCAGATTGGTGGCACAATTCAGATTTACCGTATTGCGTTGGTTGGCGAAGAATCGTGTGAAGCCGTTGTCGATGGTACACGCGCCTGTGTGCTGTTGGACAGCCAAGCAGACCAATTGCTCTATGCAGTTTCTGGATTTAATGACACCCCAGATTTGTATATAAAGTCGCTAGAAAATAATCAAAAAGATGGTCAGGAGGCGAGGGATGAGCAGCGTATCACATCCGTTAATGATGCCTATCTTGCGCAATTTGGCCGTATGGACACTGAACACCTGACCTTTGCGGGCGCAGATGGTACGCTGGTTGAGGGCTGGTTCCTATCGCCGCCGACAGGTGAAGCCCCCTATCCGACGATTCTCTACATTCACGGTGGGCCTCACTCTGCCTATGGACACATGTATCACAACGACACGCAAATGCTCACAGGGGCAGGGTATGCTGTACTGATGGTCAACCACCGCGCTTCGATTGGCTATGGCGATGACTTCTCCACAGCGATTAAAGGCGACTGGGGCAACTTGGATTATACGGACTTGATGGCTGGCGTTGATGAAGCCATTGCGCGTGGCTTGGCAGACCCTGGGCAAATGGGTGTCTGCGGCCTCTCTGGTGGGGGCAATCTCTCCTGCTGGATTGTGGGACAGACAGGTCGATTCAAAGCCGCTGTGCCTGAAAATCCTGTCACCAACTGGCAAAGCTTTTATGGGACCAGCGACATCGGTGTGTGGTTCTCCGTTGAGCAGTTGGGTGGGCATCCCCATGAAATCCCTGAAATCTATGACCGTTGTTCACCCATCACCTACGCCCATCGCTGCACAACGCCAACGCTCATGATCCAAGGCGAAGCGGACTGGCGTTGCCCCGCCGAGCAATCTGAGCAGTTCTATACCGTACTCAAAGCCAACGACTGTCCTGTTGAGATGTTACGCATCCCCGGTGGCGCACATGGGGGCACACGACGCGGCACGATAGCCATGCGCCGCGCACAGGATGAAGCGTTGTTGGGCTGGATGAATCAGTGGGTGAAGAGTTGAAAGTTGCAGGGTTGAAAAGCGAAAGGTTGAAAGGTTGAATGTTCATAAGATGATTTTAAAACAGGTGAGCGTATGAAAAGTGATAACGGCAAATGCCGAATGTCAACTCTTCAACTCGCCAGCCCTTCAACTTTTCAACCCTTCAACTTTTCCGTTTTTGCTCTTGATAATCGCTGTATCCCCCCGTATACTCGGTCAAGACACCATTGTCAAGTTCGACGATACGGTCTACCACGCGGTCGAGAAAGTATCGGTCGTGCGAGATGACCAAAACCGTACCGTTGAACTCGGCCAGTGCTTCCTCTAGCACCTCTGCCGACGGAATGTCGAGGTTATTGGTCGGTTCATCCAGCAACAGAAAATTGGCATTGGAGAGCATGAGCAGTGCCATTTGCAGACGGCTGCGTTCACCGCCTGATAGCTCGGAGACAGGGCCACGCACCTGCTGGTAGTTGAACAGGAACTTGCCCAAAAAGCTGACAGCGGTGCTTTCAGTCATCGGCACGGTGTTGCGGATGGTGTCGAGTAGCGTTTGGTTGTAGACAAGGCTCTCATGTTCCTGTGCATAGTAGCCTGTGGTCACGCTGGGACCGATGGTGATATCACCGCTTGTCGGTTCATCCTGTTCCAGAATCAAGCGAAACAGCACGGACTTCCCAGCCCCGTTTGGGCCAACTAGCCCGATTCGTTCGCCACGCCAAATCAGCAGGTCCAATCCCATCAGCACAATATTCTCATCACCGGAGGCTTCATCCACAAACACACGGTCCAAATCGGTGATGCTGAGGACCTTGTTGCTCCCGCGCCAGCCCGATAGCTCTAGGTCCATGCGTTTGCGGTCGATAATGGGTTTGTCGATGCGGTCGATCTTGTCGATGCGCTTCATCATGCTCTGCGCACGGCGAATAAACTTCACATTGTCATAGACCCGACCCCACATCATCAGCCGCTTGGCCGACTGCTCCAGACGGTTGATCTCCTTGGCCTGTGCTTGGAACAATTGCTGTTGGCGCAGCAAGTTGTTTTGCTTCTCAAAGGCATACTCCGAATAGTTGCCAATGTAACGTGTCAGCTTGCCATCCTCCAACTCCATGATTTCATCGGCCACCAAGTCAAGCAGATAGCGGTCATGCGACACGATGATCACGCCGCCATCATAGTTGCGGATCAACTGTTCCAGAAAATGCTTGCCCTCAATGTCCAGATGGTTGTCTGGCTCATCCAACAACAACAGCTTGGGCTGTGTCACCAACAACTTTGCCAACCCCACCAGTTTTTTCTGCCCGCCGCTGAGGATATCCACTGGCAGTGCGCGTTTGGCCTCCGTCTCAAAACCCAACTGCGCCAGTGTCGAACGCACCCGTCCCTCATACGCGGGTCCCCCTTCATCGGCATACTGTTGTAACAGCCGCTCCTGTTCGGCTAATACACGGTTGAGTGTCTCTTCGTCGCCATAGACATCGGGATCGCCCAACTCCAAGTCGATAACCGCCAGTTGCTCCTCAATCTCATGCAGCACCGTATGCGCGGTCACCGCCTCTTCCCATACCGTGCGTCCCGCCGTTAACTGTGGTTCTTGTGTCAGGTAGCCAACGGTCAACCCACTGCTGCGTACCACATAGCCTGTGTCGCTGGTCAACTCACCTGCGATCAACTTCATGAGCGAACTCTTGCCACAGCCGTTTGGCCCGACCAGGCCAGCACAACGGCCATCGTGGATTTCCCACGAGAGGTTGGTGAAGATGGGGGTAGAGATATAGGTGATGGCAATATTGTCTAAGTTGGTTAATATCATGATTTTATTCTCGCTAACAGTCAAACAGATTGTCACTCTGTTGGTCGCAGATAGGCAATCTGCGATACTATATCGTTGTGCAGTCAGTAAAACAGGTTG
>JBCCFC010000078.1:0-19535 GCA_039029935.1 Chloroflexota bacterium | reverse complement strand
TCGCCTGTGAATGGTAAATTATATTACCAAGCAATTAAAGATATCTTTGGCCGCTCATTATTACACACTTTATTTGGCGTTACAAAATTTTATGTACAAAAAATATTTTGAAAATAATTAACACGGCCCTGATGGGGCTGGGGAATGTGAATCGGAATTTGCTAAAAATATTTGAAATGAAAGAGGCTCGTTTACGTGCGCAATATGGCGTGTCGTTTAAGGTCATTGCGGTGGCCGATAGCAGTGGCGTCGCCATAGATGAGGCGGGGTTTGATGCGAGCGCACTCCGTACACACAAAGAAGCGGGTGGGTATGTCAAGGATTTGCCCTCATTTGTGCAGGGGCGAACGATGGCGGACCTATTGCCGACTTTGGACTGCGAGCTGTTGATGGAAGGGTCGCCTGTCAACCTGCAACATGGCGAGCCGGGATTGAGTGCAACCCGTATCGCCTTGCAACAGGGCATCTCTGTTGTGCTTGCCAACAAAGGACCGTTGGTATTGGCCTATCAAGAACTGCATGACATTGCCCGCGCAAACAATGCGGGCTTGGCCTTTAGCGCAACCGTCTGTGGTGCATTGCCCGTCATCAATATTGGTCAACGCGATCATATTGCGGCTGACTTTACACGAGTACGCGGTATCTTCAATTCAACCAGCAACTTTATTCTGGAAGAGATGGCAGCGGGGCGTGACTATGATGAAGCACTGGCCGAGGCACAGGCAAGGGGCATTGCCGAGGCTGACCCATCGCTGGATGTCGAAGGGTGGGACACGGCCAATAAACTGATCATCATTGCCAACAGCTTTCTGGGCATGAAGGCAACCTTAGCCGATGTCGCGGTTGAGGGCATCACCAACATCACAGCGCAAAATTTGCAGGAGGCACAGTCGCAAGGCAACACCATCAAGCTGATCGCGGAGGCGGCGTTTGGCGAAAACGGTCAACAGCCTACGCTGTCGGTGAAGCCCATGCACTTGTCAAGAACCGACTTCCTGGGTGGCTGTACAGGGTGGGAAATGGGGATTGAACTGCATAGTGATCTCTATGGACGCATGTATCACAAAATGTGGGAGCGTGAGCCGTTACCAACTGCAGCGGCGATGTTGCGTGATGCGGTGAATTTGGTGACGTAGCGTACAAGTTGAATTCGCCCCTCGACAGCGGCACGAATGGGGCTATGGTGCGTTAAATACCATGTTACAACCTCACTGCCTAACGTATCAAACTTCACCAACAGTGGACTCTCCTTGAGGAAAAAGTAGGTCGCAACTCCTTTGCCCATGAACCCATCCAGAATGACGATAAAGGTTTGCTGTTCATCGCTGAAATCGATTGGCTGCCCTTGGTACGCGGCAGAAACAACGCGCTCGCCTGCCTGCACAATACGCTCATTGTATATGTCGATGATTTGCGGTTGGCGACTGATGTCAATCACGGCGGTCAATGCTGCAAAGCTGAGAAAAATGCTGTGCGCTTGTGGAAGCTTACTTGCTCCTTGCTCCAATAATTTTTTGAGTTGGGGGGCCGTGAGTTCCCGGATGAGCGGTGGATTGGGGAAGGGATGATACTCGCCCAGATCATGGTTGGTGAAGTCGCCAGCGGCATAAACACGGTCGCCGCGAATCGTCCCCATGTGGGCAATGGCAATGGTCGGGTTCGGATAGTGTGTAGGCTGTGCCTTAGCTGCCCATTGCCCATAGGTCAACAGTGCATCTACATAGAAATTTCCAGCGGCACTTTCACCCGCAGCCTTGCTCTCTGTGCGTGTATCCAGTGGTGTGATCAACTGGCCGAGAACACGCTCTGGTGGTAGCTTGGCATCCCACGTTGCCAGCAACGACGATGTGTTGGGATCATCCGCATACCTGTCATCCAATGGAAAGAGTTGATAGGACGTTATGGTTGGACACTCACCCACTGTCACCGATAGCTGTACCCGTCCCATCTTCTGTGTCCCCGCAATGCTGCGTACAATCGGCGTATGGTTTACCCAAAGAATCTCCTCAAGTTCAGTGTGCGAATGCCCACCGATGATGAGGTCGATGCCATCCACGGCCTGTGCCATCTCAACATCGTCTTCTCCACCCAAGTGCGAAAGAAAAATAATCACATCACATTGTAATCGCAACGAACGGACCATTTCCTGAGCCGTCTCCACAATGGGCAGACAGGTCACGTGGTCAGTAAACCCGGGTGGGTAGAGTTGTGGCAAATCAATCAACAGGCCAAAAATGCCAACGCGTAGAACGTCGCCGTTTTCGTCTGCAAGTTCTTTGATGATCGATGATTGCCAGCAACCAGAGAGGGGATGGTCTGCTTGCACCCGCATATTGGCGCAGAGGATGGGGAAGTTGGCCTGTTGCAGGCGCGCCCCTAACAGTTCAAATCCACCGTCAAAGTCATGATTGCCCAGCGATGCGACATCGTATTGCAGCGCATTCATCAGTTCGATGTCTGGTTCACCATCAAAGGCGTGCCAATAACGGCTTCCTTGGTAAAAATCACCTGCATCCAGCAGCAGGACGTTTGGATGCATAGCACGTTGTTGGGCGATGAAGGTGGCACGACGGGCATAGCCACCAAGGGTGCGCTGGGGCATTGTTGGCGTGGGTGAGGGCAGCGGTTTGAGATGGCCGTGCGTGTCGTTGCTGTGTAAAATAACTAACTCCATCATTACCACCCCCTCGAATCTGGCACAGCCAGCCATTCACCGCCACGACTGATCGACGCTTGACTCACCAACCCGGGCAGCGTCATGTCCATCGCCGCATGAATATCTACCGTCGGCGGCTTGCGTCCCTGCACGGCATCGACAAAATCCATCACCTCAAAGTAATCACCACCGCCATGTCCAGCGGCCAACGCTTCGGGTGGTGGATCACGCCAAATCTCTGGCAGAAATTCATCTTCAAACTGTTCCAATGGTAGCCATTGATTGGGGTCGGTGCAGAAATCCTCAAGCCAGACCCAGTTGCCTTCGCCAGGCCGTCGCTTGCTTTCATAGGCCCCTTTTGTGCCTTGCAGTGTGTAGTTGGTCATTGAGTGCGGTCGTTTCGAGAGCATGTCGAGCCGAATACGCATCAACTTTTCGCTGGCGGTCTTGCAGAGCAACAGCACGGTGTCCTCCATCGCATGTTCAGGGTCAGTCCAGTTGCCCGTGCCGATACAGCTAACCCGCTCCGGCCGTTCTTTGATCCATTGCAGACATGGCCCCAAACTGTGCGTGGGATAGGTACAGCCGTTGACACCCACCTGCCAATAATAACGCCATGTCGGGCTACCATCGGGCATGTGGTGCAATGCAGATAGCTCGTGCAGATACTCGCCCTCCGCATAGTACGTCTCGCCAAAAAGCCCTGCCTCGACCATCGCTTGCACCAGCACGTTGGGCTTCATGTAGATGTAGTTTTCGGCCATCATATAGACAGCACTGCTACGGTTACACGCCTGCACCAGCCACCGCGCCTCATCCATCGACACGGCAGCAGTGACTTCGCTCAGTACGTGGATATCACGTTGCAAGGCAGCGATAGACTGGGGAACATGGTAGTGCATGGGCGATGAGACGACAACGACATCGGGTTTCGCTTCATCCAGCATCCTTTCATAGACAGGGTAAAGTTGGGTGATGCCCGTTGCGTCACCCGATGTGTATAGTGTCTCTTCATGCGGGTCGCAGAGAGCCACGATATCGGTTTCTGGGTGCGCTTGGAAGGCGCGAAAAAATGAGCTGGCTCGACGTGCGCCAGAGAAGGCGACTTTGATTTTGCTGGACATAGTGGCTACTCCTTCGCCTGCCGTAAAGCATTAGGCCATTCCACAAAATAAAATGCACATTGAATCGCGGAGTTAGCACTCTCTAGCGCGGGTCGTATACGAAAACTCCGGCAATAGGACCCAAAGGGTTCCCCTGCCTACTCCGCGGGTAATTATTTTGGTGGATTAGCCTTATAAAGATGTTATATATTTTTGTATACACGCTATGACCTGACCCCAGACGATATTGAACAGTGGTTCATTTTGCCATAGACACCAAAATTTGCCCCTTCATCAAAATCGCAAACCATGCTATAATCCGTGCGCTTATGATTAAAATTTAGCAATGAAGGTAGCAAACTGTGAAAATCACCAATATCAAAACCTATCCAACGTGGGTAGGGCATCGCAATCAATGTCTGGTCAAAGTGGAAACCGACGAGGGCATTTATGGCTGGGGCGAGTCAGGGTTGTCCAGTCGAGAGCTTGCTGTGGTTGGTGCTATTAAGCATTATACCCAGTTTCTCGTCGGTCGCAACCCCATGCATAAATGCAGAGTTGAAGAGTTGAAAGGTTGAAGAGTTGAAGGGTTGAAGATGGCAGGGTGGTGAGGATGCGATATCTTACCTTTCAACTTTTCCACTTTTCAACTCTTCAACCTTGATAAAGGAGCATAGATATTATGACACCAGAAGAAAAATTCATTTTTGATTTGGATGGCTATATCGTCATCAAAAATGTGCTGACAGCAGAAGAAGTAGCGCGGATGAATGGAGAGGCGGATGAGGCGTTTCCTGTGCAGGAGGGGGAGGATACCATTTTCCGCCGCACAAGCCACGTTTCGCAGTGGGGGCCATCGTTTCATGCGTTGATGGATCATCCCAAGGTGATGCCCTATTTGGTTGAGTTGTTGGGTCCTAAAGTGCGCGTTGATCATGACTATTGCATTTTTATGAATAAAGGGGGACGTGCTGGGCGATTGCATGGGGGCGAAACGGACAATGCACCCGACCACTGGTACAAGTACCGTGATGGCCTCATACGCAACGGGCTTACCGTTGCGACCTTTTTTCTTTCCCACGCGGATGAGGGCGACGGGGGCTTTGGCTGCATCCCGGGGAGCCACAAAAGCAACTTTCTCGACAATATTCCCAATGACGTGCGGTACTATGAACGTGACGCCCATTATGTGCGTCAGCCCGCCGTTGAAGCGGGCGATGTGCTCATCTTCACCGAGGCACTGGTACATGGCACACTGCCTTGGACGGCCACCCATGAGCGGCGCGCCCTGCTCTACAAATATAGCCCAGGGCATTCGTCATGGGCGTCAACCTACTATAATCCGGCTGACTATCCCAATGCGACCGAACAGCAATTGCGCTTGATGGCCGGACCATCGGTTGGGCGGCGACCGGATACGGTGCAAGTTGGGTAAGATGGAGGGGAGTTATGCAACAACTAAAGATGTGTTGGCCGGAAAGGTTACGTCAGCCGCCAGCGGTTCATGTACCAGAAGGCTATACGTTGCGCACCTATCAACGAGGGGATGAGCCTGGGTTTTACCATGTAATGGATTTGGCAGGGTTTAAGGATTGGGATGATGAGACGTTGCGTCCTTGGTTGATGAAGATTCTGCCAGACGGTTGGTTTTTGATTACGCATGATGCCACTGGTGAGATTGTCGCGACGGCGATGGCAAACCATAACGCAACGGACCAACATCCTTTTGCAGGAGAGCTGGGCTGGGTGGCGGGGCATCCAGCGCATTCCGGTAAAGGACTGGGCATGGCGGTGTGTGGTGCTGTGGTCGAGCGTCTATTGCAAGGAGGCTATAAGCTCATCTATCTCAACACAGATGATTGGCGGTTGCCCGCGATTACAGTCTATCTGCGGTTGGGGTGGATTCCGCTTTTGCATGAGGCCGATATGGCAGAGCGGTGGCGAGTAGTGTGTGAGCAGCTTGACTGGCCGTTTACGCCGGAGTGTTGGCCCAGCGTATTGGGTGTGCAATAGAGCAATATCAGGGAACAATATCAGGGAATCATCTATGGCAATTATCACACAAACACAAAAAGACGAATTTTTAGAACTCGGCTTCCTTCGTATTGACAACATCATCTCTGATGACGAATTGGATTGGCTCCGCACTCGCTACGATCATATGTTTACACATGATAGCGGTGCCACCCACAAACAATTGGGCGGCACAGATGCAGAAGGACGGGATGCCTTGCCACAGGTACTTGGTGTCACCAAGACATTCCCTGAATTTGGCAACCTGCGCTACCGCCAAACCATTGCTGAGATTGCACAGTTTATGCATGGCGAGACGGCCATGTTTCGCAATGACCATGCAATTCTCAAACCTGCGGGCTATGGCATTGAAACGCCTTGGCATCAGGACCAAGCCTATCATGATCCACGATATCGCTACAAAACCATGAATTTCTGGCTCCCTCTACATGAAACGACCGTCGAAAGCGGGTGCATGTGGTATGTTCCGTATACACACGCAGGTGCAGTCGTACCTCATGCGCATCTGGTCCCTGATGACCCGTCAACGGCAATGGTCGCCGAGAACCAAGCGTATTGGCAGATGAATGGTGTACCTGTCCCCTGTCCCGCTGGCAGTGCCGTATTGCACCATAGCTACATCATGCACTATGCGGGTCCCAACATCACGGACCAACCTCGTCGTGCCTACATTTGCGTGTTTGAGGCCATGTGCCAAGAACTGCGGCAACCATTTCGGTTTCCGTGGCAGGAGCGGTTTCGGTAAAATCTGAGGTCTGTTAGATTGGTCCAATGGACCAATCTTCCTGTCCCGATACTTTATTGGGTAACTGAAGAATGAATCAGGAGAACAAATATGAATTCTGACAGCCAAGGCTATAAATATCTCAGTGCAGAGCAGGTCGCCAGCTTTTGGGAAAATGGATTTCTCGATGTAGGCAAAATTCTCGACGATGCCTATATTGACCAGCTACGTCAGGAATATGACCACGAGTTTGGGCTGGGGCGCACAGGGCAGCGACCGATTCGCAATTTGGCGGTGCGCGATGAAGATACAGGGCAGGATGATCACGAGCAAGAGATGCTCCAGTTTATGCAGATATCCGAGCACAATCTCCTCTTTCATCAGCTCACCTACCACGACTGCATTCTGGACATCATCGAAGACATCCTCGGCCCCAACATTCAGCTATTTCACAACCAAGCCCTTTACAAACCCGCCCATCACGGTGGCCCCATCTTCTGGCATCAGGACAATGCATACTGGCAATGTCGCCCCGCCAACATCGTCAGTTGCTGGCTCACCCTCGATGATGTCACGCTGGACAACGGAGCCATGCAGTTTATCCCTGGCTCGCATCTGCGTCCGATGAGCCATGACCGTGCGCAAGGGAGTGAGGTTCTCCTCGATATGGGGCGTGAGACGAACGACGAACGGGCTGTGGTGGTCGAACTGCCTGCTGGCGGCGCAACCCTGCATCATTGCCAAACGCTCCATCGCACTGCCCCCAACACAACCGACCGTCAGCGGCGCGCCTTTGCCAGCCATTACATGACCCCTGGCACAAAGTCGGCGCGCACGAATGAGACAGTGGGTGTTTCGTTTGCACACCCTATGGTGCGGATGAGTATATGAATAGTGAAGAGTGAAGAGTGAAGAGTGAAGAGGGAAGAGGGAAGAGGGAAGGATGAAGTGTGAACAATCAACTTTCAACCTTTCAACCTTTCAACCTTTCAACCCTTCAACCTTTCAACTCTTCAACCCTTCAACTTTCAACTTTTACAAGGAGAAAACATGTCTAACTACAAAATTCTAATCAGCGGCTGTGGTGGTGCGGGGCGGAATGTGGCGAAGGTGGCTGCGGCTGATGGGCGGGGGGAAATTGTTGGGTTGGTTGACCCGCAACAAGCACAGTTAGAGCGGATGCAGGCACTGTATCCTGGTGCGATAACGGGTGATAACTATGCGATGCTTCTGCGTGAAACACAGCCAGATGTGGTGGTCGTGGCGGGGCCGGATCATCTTCACGCAGACCAGACGGTGCTGGCATTGGAACAGGGGTGTCATGCATTGGTGGAAAAGCCGTTGGCGACGACGACGGCTGATGCGCAGCGCATTCTGGATGCCGAGGCACAAAGTGGGCTTCATGTCATGACCGACCAGACCATGCGCTATATGCACCCTTGGCACGAGATGGCGTTGATGGCAAAGGCGGGCGACATCGGTGATGTTTTCTTTGTGCAAGGGGATTACATCCATGATATGTGGAGTCACTATGCACCCGAAGGCAAACATCACACACCCTGGCGCATTGACCAAGGGAATCCACAAAATATCCTGCTGGGTGGGGGGTGTCATCCACTCGATCTCATGTTGTGGACCGTTGACTCGCCTGTCGCCGAAGTCTATGCCTATAGCAACAAGTTGAGCATTCCTGTCTTTCCAGCGGATGACTGCTACATTGTCATTTTACAATTTGAAAATGGTGTGACGGGCAAGGTCTATGTCACCAGTGGCTGTTCGGGGCATGGCATGGCTGATGGGATGGGCGGTGGCTTTCTGGCAGTTTATGGCACAGAGGGAACGCTGTGGAAAGGACAACTTTATCGGCGCGATTATGAACCCGTGCCGATTGACGAGGCGGATGCCCATGAAGTCATCGGCGGTCATGGCTGGGGACGGTCGGTGGTTGATTTTCTGGATGTGCTGGATGGCAAGATTGACAATCCGCTTCCGGGGAAGATTGGTGCGCAGATTGTTTCAGTGTGTGACGCGGCGTTAGAGTCGATTCGGACGAAGCGACCGCAGTCACCGCGCTGGTTTTAAGCATCACAATGCCAACTTTTGATGAATGCACATTATGCATTGGCAAGTATCGCAGGTTGGCTACCTGCGCCACAGATAACCAATCTGTGATACTGGTCTATATGTTCCTAATCTAAGGACAAATCATGAAAGAAAAACCAAATATTCTACTCATTGTTGCGGACCAGCATCGCTATGATTGCATGGGTGCGTATGGCAATACAGATATCCAGACACCCACTATTGATGACCTTGCCCAAGACGGCGTTCTGTTTGAAAACAGCTTCTGCCCTCATCCCGTCTGTACGCCTTCTCGCTATTCGCTTCTGAGCGGTCTCTATATTCATCAGCATCGTTGTCTGACCAACAGAAGTACGCTTGCCTCGGATATCCCCACATTACCCCACCTTCTAAAGCAGCATGGCTACCGCACGACAGCGGTGGGGAAGATGCATTTTACGCCCACATATCTGGATGTCGGGTTTGATGACATGATGTTGGCAGAACAGAATGGCGATGGGCGGTATGCGGATGACTACCATCGTTGGTTACGCGCAGAAGGTCGATATGATTATCTTGACATGATTGACCAGATTGCCGAATTTCGTCGAGATGCACCAGCCTCGTACTGGGCAAGTTTTGGTGCGTTCCCTTCTGATCTGGATGAACAGCATCATTCAACCACGTGGATTGGGGACCGTGCTCTTGAGCGAATCGAGCGATGGGATGAGGATACCCAGAACTTCCTCATGGTGAGCTTTATCAAACCGCACCATCCCTTTGACCCGCCAGAACCTTGGGCATCCATGTATAATGCAGACACGCTGTCGCTTCTGCCAGGATGGACCGAGGACCTGATCCACGACGACGACGGCAAGAGCTTCTTTGATTATGATGGCCTTTCAGAAGTCTCTCTGCGACGTGTGATGGCTTTGTACTATGCCACAATCTCACAGATCGACCATCATGTGGGGCGGATGATTGAGCAACTCAAGGAAAAGGGGCTGTACGACAATACCGTCATTGTCTATACAAGTGATCACGGCGACTATATGGGGTATCACCACCGCATCCTAAAGGGCTATCGGTTATTGGAGCCATTGGTGCGTGTGCCGTTGATCATCAAGTATCCCGACAGTGCGCACTCACAGCAGCAAGATGACCGCCTCGTCAACAACATTGATGTGGCACCCACGCTTCTGACACTCGCTGGTGTTACACCACCCGACTCAATGGCTGGCGTAAACCTGATGGATGCAGAGGCAGGGTCTGACTACGTTTTTGCTGAAACACGCGATGAGTACATGGTTCGCTCCAAGAGGCATAAATTGTTGCTCCATCGTGAGTACGACAAGTCTATGTTCTTTGACCTAAACCGCGACCCATTGGAGCAGGAAAATCTCTTTGGCAGCGAAGCATACCAATCAGAAATCGCAGCACTCCGCAACTGGCTCTCCCAATTTCCACTGTTTGATGACCGTATCACCAATCATCTTGACGATAACGCACCACAGTGTAGGGGAGATAATGTCCCGGACAAAGATACGGGGCTTTATGATTATTTCAAGTCAATTATGACAAATGAAGTGACTGTATTGCCGGACTTGATATGAGGATATCACGATTTTAGGCAGGCTCGGAGGAGGCTACTCCAGTCAATGACAACTCGTTCGCAAAATGACAGGCCACAAAGTGATCCTCATTGATCTCCTGCCACACGGGGATATCGGTCTTGCATTTGGCCTCAGCATAGGGGCAGCGTGTGTGAAAGCGGCATCCTGCGGGTGGGTCGGCTGGGTTGGGGATTTCGCCCGTGAGATGGACCTGCGCCATATTTTTGTCTGGGTCCAAATCAGGGATGGCAGAGAGCAGTGCCTCGGTGTAGGGGTGCTTGGGGGCATAGAAGAGCTTGCGTGTGGGGGCCAATTCGACCAACTGCCCTACATACATCACCGCCACGCGTGTGGAGATGTGCGCAACCACGCTCAGATCATGGGCAATAAAGAGATAGGTCAGATTTAGCTCTGTCTGCAAATCCATCAGCAAGTTGAGGATATCGGCCTGAATCGAGACATCCAGTGCAGATACTGACTCATCACAAACAATAAACTGTGGATTGGAGACCAGTGAACGTGCAATGCCAATACGCTGTCGTTGCCCACCGCTAAAGGCATGGGGGAAACGACGCAGATGCTCCAAGTTGAGCCGACATCGTTGAGCAGTTTCGCGAATCGTCTCTTCTAGCGCTTCACCACTGGCTAGCCCCATCGCCACGAGCGGTTCCGCAATGATATCACGGACGGTCATCCGTGGATTGAGCGAGGAATAGGGGTCCTGAAAGATCATCTGCATATATTTGCGGTATTCATACAGGTCTGCTTCGCGCATGGTTGCCAGATCAACACGGTCGCCATTAAAGCGAAAGTTGATCTCACCCGATGTCGGGTCAATGGCGCGTAGAATGGACCGCCCCAAGGTTGTTTTGCCCGAACCGCTCTCACCGACCAAGCCCAACGTTTCGCCACGCTGGATGGCAAAGCTGACATCATCCACTGCCTTGACATGGCCTGTGGTGCGACCCATGAATCCATTGCGGAGCGGAAAATAGACTTTGAGATTGTTGACCTCTAGTAGTGTTTGTTCTGTCATGACTATCCTACACCTTTTGCCGCAATTGCCATATTCCGTAGCTTGCCCTCAATCATCGCTGGACTCAACATATTTAGCCCACAATCGGGGGCGACCATCAGACGGTCAGCGTCAATGTGATCAAGTGCAGCATTGAGCCGTTCTTGAATTTCCTCGACGGTTTCGATGCGTGACCGTGCAATCCCCACCGCCCCGAAGATGACCGTCGTTGTCTTGAACACTTCCAGCAGACGTAAGTCATTGTGTTCATAGGCGTCCTCCAACGAGATTGCCTCAATGCTTGACTGCTCGATGCCCTCAGCCAGCCAATGATAGGCATTGCGGTCCGCCTTCATAAAGTCAGCTTGGTCGAGTTCATCGGGATACCCGCAACACATATGAACCGTCCGTGTCACATGGTCCGGTACATTCGCCCAGCACCGTTCAAGGTTATCAAAGCCAAAGGCCAGTGCATCCTGTGGGCGACGGGCAAACACAGGCTCATCAATCTGAATATGCTGGCAACCTACCTCCGCCAAGGCCAAAATTTCCTGATTCAACGCCGCCGCCAAATCTGCGCCTAATTTGGCATCATCATTGTAGAACGCATCCGCTGTGCTATCGGTAATAGTCAACGGTCCTGGAATGGTGATCTTGACAGGCAGATCTGTTGCTGCTTGCGCCACGCGGTAATCTCGCGGCAGAAGAGGTACACGAAACGCAATCGGTGCCACAATCGTGGGCAACTGCGCCACCCATGCCCCATTGCGCGCTGCCTTCTCGGTGAGCGTGTCAAAGTCAAAGCCATCAAACTGACGACATTGGTAATGGATGTAATTCTCGCGTCGGACTTCGCCATCCGTTGGAATATCGATGCCATAGTCAACCTGCGCTTGGACTACCTCCGTCGTGGCACGGTCCAAAATTTCTTCAATGTTGTCTGGCAATGACTTCAAATAGGCACTGTACGCTTGTGTTGGTGAGTGCGTTCCCGGTCCCTCTTCATGAAATGTGTTTGGTGTTGGCACATAGCTTGGTTTTGGGTATGCACCAATGGTTGTGGTTTTGAGTGGCATCGTCGCTAAGACTCCTCTGTAAAATGATATTTTTTACCAAAATTACTGTGTACTGGCATTATATCGCTCTATCAGGCTATTGGGCAATTGTTGCGATGGCATGGGACGAGTTTTGGCCTTTTCAAATGCAGCGACACTGTTGTATGATAGAACACATCATTTCATTGAAGAATATCGGGCTATGTAAGCTTTTGGGGTAAGATCTTCCGGAGGTGTCCAGAGAAGTTTTGGATATACCCAAACTTCTCTGGACACCTCCGGAAGGTCTGGTTTCGCACCCTAATAGACCTCAAATAGCCATATATCATTCGCAAAAACAGTTTGAGAAAGGGCAAGAAACATCACATGCAAACACTAGCCATTCACGGTGGCACACCTGCCATCAACCGCGAACTCAATCGCTACAAAGGGTCGGCCATCATCGGTGAGGAAGAAAAACAAGCGGTCATGGAGGTGTTGGAGAGCCAATCTCTGTTCCGCTATTACGGTCCCAATCTGCTCTCCAAAGTGGCTGACTTTGAGACGCGCTTTGCAGAGTATGTGGGCGCATCTCATGCGGTTGCGGCCTGTAATGGCACGGCGGCGTTGCGACTGGGGTTGGCGGCATTGGGTGTCGGTCCTGGTGACGAGGTGATTCTCCCGGCCGTGACCTTCATCGCCTCTGCCGGAGCCATTGTCACACAGCGTGCTCGCCCCGTCTTTGCCGAGGTGGATGACACCATGCAGCTTGACCCAGCCGACCTTGAGCGTTGTCTGACAGCACGCACCAAGGCCATCATGCCTGTCCATCTCAATGGTGTTACGGTAGACATGGACCCTGTAATGGATTTTGCCAAAGCGCATGGGCTATCCGTGATTGAGGATGCGGCACAGTCGTGTGGCAGCGTTTACAAAGGCAGACCAGTGGGAACCATCGGCGATATCGGTTGTTTTAGCTTTCAGCTAGAAAAGAACATTACCAGTGGAGAAGGCGGTATTCTTGTCACCGAAGATGATGAGTCTTTCCGTCGTGCGGCCATCTATTCGGACCAAGGCGGTCAGTTTTGGACATCCCATGCGGGTGTACGCGATACGGTGGGTGGTCAACCGATGATTGGCGACAATTTGCGTATGAGTGAAATTGCGGGTGCGATTCTTGGTTGCCAACTGACCAAATTACCTGCTATTATGGACCGTATCGAACGCAATATCGCCATTGTGCGGGATGCGGTTGAAGAATTCACGAATCAAACAGATACCGTAGACATGCGCCCAGTCAACCCTGAACGAGACCGTCATGCACTCAGCGTATTGCTTTACTGTAAGACAGGCGACCAAGCGACAGAAATGGTGAAGATGCTACGAGGGGAAGGTGTCCCTGCGGGCAAAGTGTATGGTGGGCAACCCGTTTACGCCACGCCGCAAATTTTGAACCAATGGATGGTCACGGATGGTTGCCCCTTTAACTGTATGACCTTCTTTCCGGAACCAATTCGCTACTCAATGGGCATGTGTCCCCGCTCTGAGGACTTGTTGGCACGAGCAGTTAGTATTGGTGTTGGTCCGATGTATACTGAGGAAGATTTAGCTGATGTGATTGTGGGGGTCGAGAAGATAATATCAATTCAGTAGGCTGTTGGAGCGATGAAACGGTGGCGCAGCATGGTTAGTAGATTCATCTTTGATTTAAAATAGATTGGCATGGGTATACATCTAGTATAGTTTCAAAATGAATAGTATTTTATTCATCAGGTTAATGCCAGTTGATGTGAATCAAATGACAATGGGTGAACGACAACACCCTCTATCTCTTCGCTCAAAAAGTATCAGAGACTACTTCTAAAAGAGCTGACGGCTGAGTAGCTGACAGCTTTTTTATCCAGCCGCAACCGGAACCATCTCGTGCTGATTTTGTAAAACAGGCATCTGTATTTGTATTGAAGGATAGTCAAAAAGATGTGCGAGTGGTTTCACCATTTCTAGAATTTCGGCATAAAATTGTTCGCGGTCGATTTCCCATTCAAACATGGGGTTGGGATTGAAGACAGAGCAAGCAGAATTAATGGCATCGATCAAACCGTGCAGTTCCCTATCATCCCAACTATCCCAGAGTATTAGCCATTTATACTCAAACTCATCATCGGTCAACTCGCCATTTTCCCATTGTTGCATCAATTGGTCATCATATGGCTCAGGCCAAGACTCTTTCTGTTTGTATCCAAGGTCGCGATGAATAATCCATAGTGGAACATACTCCTGATCGAATTGATCAGCGGAGATTTGTTTTGTTAGAAATTTGTTGATGAGGGTAATTATTGGTTTTTGTATATCTTTTCTAGTCATTGTACATTTCCTTTGCTCCTTAAATATCGAACTTGTGCTAGAGACAGTTGCCAGCCTGCAAAGAAATCATCAAATTGGTCAACCGCTACCCACAATTTTGTACTTGGGTCCAAATAATGCGTTACAGGAATTCTGCCACGATATGTTCCAGTAATCTGGATGGGGGATTCCTGTACATGCTTGCGGATGGCTTCTTCAAAGAGAACCCCATTTGACTTATTCCAATTGCCAGTGATGCCAAAATCGTGTGCATGTCGGAATTCGTGTTGTAGTTTGGGTGTGGGAATTGGGTTGAGATGACGAGTCACGTTTTGTCCTTGTTTTGTGCGAGTTGGATGCTTGAGTATAATAGGAAATGGTTATGAATATAGTCGTTGAATGCTCCTAATTCAGTTACTAAGAGCATCCACTAGACAATTATGGAAAGAATCATTTAAAGAGATTATAGTTACTACCTTGGCTAATTAACAAACAGGTAAGACAGTCAATGCACCAAGATTGCCACTGCCCATTACAGCAGTTCCACCATAAGGCTGGCTCTCCATTCATAATAATGACCTCTATCAGATTCGTCAACGCAATGCAGCAAAACTTATCCCCATCACGCTAAATATCCACTGACAACAGTCGCTTCCAGTTTTCATCCTGCCACGCATCCATTGCGTCATACAACCCGCCGAATTCATTCGGTGGTGCTTAATTAGCGACTGTCACGCTCACATCACATGGCGGTGGGAAATTTCCTGTTTGATCGACCACCGAAACGCGCAGTGTGTACGCACCGTTGGGCAAAGCGGCACTGTTGAAGTTGCCCAATAAGCCACCAGCAACGGGGCTTTCTCGACCATCAAAATAGACAAATCCGCCAGAGGCATTGCTGCCGACCGCGTATTCGAGCTTATAGTACTGGAAGATTTCGTGGGTGGCATTGCCTGTGACAGGCACGACACCACTTAAGACTTGGTTGACACCGGGTGATGTGATGACTGAACGTGGGTCTGGACAAGGTGCCTGCACAATGGGTGGTGGTGCGGGTGTATTGGTTGGGATCAATGGCACAGGGGTTGGTGGAATCGGTGTTGGCGTGGGAATCAACGGCACAGGAGTTGGCGGGATCGGCGTATTGGTTGGAATCAATGGCACAGGGGTCGGTGGTGGTAATGGCGTATTGGTCGGCGGTGGTAGCGGTGTGTTTGTTGGAGGAACGTTGGTTGGCTCCTCTACTGGTGGCTCCTCTACTGGTGGCTCCTCTACTGGTGGCGGGACATCTGTTGGTGTAGGTTCTTCCGGAGCATTGTTTTGTGACACAGGTGTACTTGTCGGAATGAGAATGATTGCCGCTTGATTCGCAGGTGCGGGCGTGTTAACGACTGCCGCTCCAGCGTTACTGTTGCCATTATTGTTATTACCCGCCCCGCCAGCGACCGAGCCAGCAACGCCCGTTGTTCCCCCGTCATTAGAGCCTGTGCTGCCTGTCCCTGCGCTGCCTGCCCCTGTGCTGCCTGTCCCTGTACTGCCTGTCCCTAAATTTCCTGTACCGCCACTTGGCTGGACAAGTGGTTCTCCATCAATGTTGCTAATTGGCGTGGCTGTCACCACAGCAAAGCTTGTATCTGAAGCACCAGGTAGTGTATCTTGTGTTGAGGCTTGTGCAGAGTCAAGAATTAAGGCGACACGGGTTTGTGCGCTATTTAACAAATTGATCGGTGTCTCGCTAAAGTTGGACGCAAGCACAACAATGGCAACGAGCGCGCCAATACTCACCAAAAAGAATAATATAGAGGCCAGACGATTTCCGGGTTGCTCAATGCCGTCGGGTTCATCTTTCAAGTCTACCTCTTTGGGGCGATAATCAACATTGCGGATGGGGGGCAGGGAGGAGCCTGCGCTTGTGTAGTCCAATGCCGACGCCAGCCTTGGTTCAATCACAGCACGACGACGTTCAAGAATTTCGTTGGGTTCCAAATCTAAGTAGAGTGAATAGTTGCGGAGAAAACCACGCCCGACGATTTCGCCGGGAAGCAGATTCCACTCATCAGACTCCAGCGCGGCAAGATATTTTTGACGAATGCGTGTTGCCGCTTCCACCTCTGCCAGCGTGACCCCCATTGCCTCACGCCGCTCGCGCAAAAACGATCCCATATCTTGTAATGGAATTCCTGTGCCGTTTGTGCTAAATGAATTGCTTGCAGATGTGCCATTCATACGTGGCGAATTATCACCAGGTACGCCATCGTTTGCGGCATTTGCATATTCTTCTGTTCGATTTGGTTCAGTTCTAATAGCGATACAATTGTTCCCAGCAATTCCAAATACAAGCTATCTCACGATTCACACCAACAAAATTACGAACCTCATTATACTTTGCAACGATTGAAAATAAAAAACTGACGAATCATAATTGTTCTTCATTTCCATTGCTGTGCTAAAATTGCAAGACATTAATCATGGATATATTAATCGAACTACTTATTTCAGTACTGTCAATATTCCGTTCACCCATCGGACCTTCTGCCGTTCTTTTTCTGGGCGCCTGTGTCCAAGCCGTTATTGGGCGCACGATGAACCGCGGGCGACAAGCACTGCCGGATCAATCCATGTCGAGCTTTTTAACCGGGTTGGCACTGATTTTTGTGGGTGGGGCTATCATTTTATGGCTGCTGGTTGGGACATATCCTGCCAATCTTGCGCCAATCTATCAGCAGCAATGGCAACCATTACTCCAGGGGGGAGCGTCGCTCTATTGGGTGTCCGACGGCTGGAATTGGTGTATCTCTGGGCTTATTCTCCTGATTGGTGGCATTGGCATTTTAATCAACCTCAATGCGCATGAGTCACAGCGGGCGCGTTTTACCACAACCTTGGCGAATCACAATGTGACCACCATCCTTACGGTCTATCTTGGGTTGATGGCAGCGGCATTGCTTTTTGTCAATAGTGGCAACCTTCTAACGGTTATTTTGACATGGGTGATTATGGATATCCTTGTTATGGTGCGTGGCTCGACACGGATGGCTGCGTTGACACAGGGGGCAGGATTAAGTGAATTTCCCTTAACCAAACTTTCGATGGACGCATCAGCCAATGGCATTGACGGCCCATCTACTGGCGATAATCCAGCGCGAGGGTTAAGTTTGATTGGGGCCATTCTTCTACTGATTGGCTTGCTTCCAGCCGGGCCAACAGGCGTCGGTCAATTTCTCAATGGTGGCACATTTTATGTTGAAACCGTAATTTTGATGTTGCTTGCGGCCATTATTCGCACAGGGGTCTACCCGTTTCATCTGTGGCTTTTGCCAGAACACAGTCTTTTGCAAAAACAACAGACAGCACAAGATAGCAGCAACATCCTTGATAGCGATGGTGATTTTTCTCATGCCAATCGTTATGAAGATATTGATTTGGCGGAACGGTTAATGGACCAGATCGTGCCTGTCCTCACAGGGCTGTGGTTTATGGGCTGGACATTAACCATCGGACATGACTATATTGTGGCATTCCGGGTGGAGCTGGCAGGCATTTGGCTGCTGATGTTGGTTGCCAGTGCCATGACAGCGTGGACATCGGAAGACCGAGCAAGCCACATTGCGTTTGTCCTCATTACCCATGCAGGCATTGCGGGATTGGTGGGGATTCTGTCGTTACAACCTGGGCCGGAACGTCTTTTATGGCCGACAATGGCCTTTGCGTTGGGCGGATCGCTCTGGCTGGTTGGTGGGCGTATTTGGGAAGCATGGGGGTGGCAGTTGCCTGTGAGTGTGGGGGCATTGGCGTTGACAGGCATTCCTTTTACACCAGGCTTTTTGAGCCAACCCGCGCTTGCACAGCTCTTGGTGGGTGGCGTTCTATTCTTACCGCTATTCATTATCTATGTCGCCACACAAACATTACAGGTTGCGTCCCTATTACGCAGTTGGGGTGTAGACCAGCCCTTTGATATTCCATTGTTGCGCACAGTGACGATGGTACGGTTGCTGATTGCCAGCTTTGCCATTGGGCTACCACTGGCTGTCACAGGATTTTTGCCCGCTATCTTTGCCGACACGATTGAGATGCAGAACGCCATTCCCGATATGCTTGGCACACCGCCGTCCGTTGTAGCCGATTTCCCGATATGGATTGTGCTCGTCTTACCCTTAATTTTGGGCATGATTCTGGCCGTGCGACGATATGGCATCTGGGACTCATTGGGGCATTGGGGTGATTCTCTGAATCGGTTTATGCGTCTCGAGTGGTTATTTCGTTTTGGCTGGTGGGGCGTCAATCGACTGAGTTTTATGTGGGGGAATGCGCTGCATGTGATCGAAGGCGCAGGGTATATTGGGTGGTTACTGGTATTCCTTTTATTTGTGTATTTATTAAGTTAAGATGGATACTATATACATTGAGATTTTTAATCGATTGAGCTTTCTCGCCAATGGCATGGGGTTACTGGCGACAGGCGTTATGGCGGGGCTGGTGATCCTTGTCTGGAACTGGCGGCTGAGTTTGTTGCTGCTGTTTCTGGTACAGTTGAATGTAGGGGTGATCGGCGTGTCCTCCTATGGCATTGCACCTCAGTGGGCGGCTGTCCAAACCGCGATCATTGGACTCTGTTGCCTGATGATCGCGCTCTCTGCCTGGCAAATGCAACGCGTCCATCAACAAATCCCCAACCAGTCTGGCAGTTGGTTTCTGCGCTTGCTTGCAATTGGTATGGTATTACTCTGTTGGCGTCTCTTAAATTTTGACATCGATCTGCCACAACTTGGTCCCAATGTCACCAATATCTTTGTTTGGTTGGTGCTGTGCGCCTTTCTGATTTTTAGCCTCAGTGATACTCCCTTATTTACCGGGATTGCGCTTATTTTGTGGTGGATTCCAATTCAAAGCTTTTTGTCCATCCTGCTGCCGATTCCAGATATGATCATTCTCTTGGGCTTTGTTGAATT
>JBCCFC010000077.1:0-19626 GCA_039029935.1 Chloroflexota bacterium | reverse complement strand
CGTGTTACGGACTTTGCTCACCTCAACGCTGGTGCTGGAGGTCGGCGTCAGTTGATAGCCAAAGTCAATATCAGTGCGCACCGAGGTGGAGATGGTGTCTCCAACCGTGATGGCAACTCGGCTGTCGGGATTAACTGTGCCGGAATCAACATCATAGGTGGCATAGTAATCGCTGAGCGGGCTGTTGTCATAGGGGAATGTGCCTGTGCTGGTGTTCACCGTGAGCGTGTAGTAGCCAGCGGGGATGAACTCAAAGGCGTAATAGCCTGTGCTGTCGGTTTGGGTTGTGCTCATATCGACATCATCGGCTGTGCCAAAGAGGTCATCCGGTCCCGACCAGTAGAGGCTGAGATCGACATTCTCAAAACCATGTGTGCTGTCATCGGCTGTACTCATCTGCCCATCCAGCCCGGGGCCAATCACACCAAAAATGTCATCGAGCGTGTCAAAGAGGCCGTCATCTCCCGCTGTGCTGCCATCCTCGGTACCATCGCCGTCGGTGTCGAGCCAGACATAGTCACCGATACAGCCTGTGACAGCGGCGTACTCATCCAATGCATAGGGTTGTCCATTGAACGTGGGCGTGTTAGCAGTGGATGACTGCACGGTGACAAAGTTGGAGACGCCAGGGAAGGCGTTGGCCGTCAGCATCATGCGTAGAATCAGCGTGGGGGCGTTGCCGACAGCCAAATCGCCAGTGAGACTACAGGTGACAGACTCAGGGTTGCCACCATCGCTCAGGCAACCCCATGTCCCATCCGAACCAGCATTATCAACATAGGTTGCTCCATAGGGAATGTAATCCTGAACCTGCACCGATTCCGCATTCGATGGTCCTGTGTTGGTGACAACGATAGTGTAGGCGACAATATCACCTGGATTTGGCTCGGCGATGTCACGCGTTTTGCCAACGGTCAAATCGGCATAGCGTAGTACATTGATGGTGCGGCTGCTGATTAATTGTTCGGGCAGGGCTTGGATGCCACCATGCGACGCCGTCATGGTGTTGCTGATTGTGCCAACGGGGGCGTCAGCGTCGGTGGTGACATTGACAGTCACACTGCTGCTGGCTTTAAAGGGCAGGTTGGCGGGTGAACCTGTGCCAGCCTCATAGGTGCAGTCAATGAGTTGACCGCTGGATGCACCACAATCCCAATCATTACCACCATTAATGTTGTTGATATTAAATGCACTTGGCATGGTGTCGGTGATACGCACAGGGGCAAGTGCAGGACCGTTGCCTTGGCTGTTGTCAATGGCAAGCGTAAAGTCAAAGGTGTCGGTGGCCGCGTCGCCAGCAATGGTCTGTGGCTGTGATGAGGTCTTGGTCGCTTCGACAAAGGGAATCGTGATATTGATTGGATCGCTGGCCGTATCCGGTGTGGCCGAATAGAAAATAATCGGGCTTTGGTCTGTCCAGACGGCCACGGCATTGTTGGTCTGTGCAATTGCCGTTGTCGGTGCAATCGCTTGGATGGTCAATGGTGGTGCGCTGATTCCCGCAGCCAAATTTGTGCCTGTGATGCCATAGCTACAGGCGATGACAGGCGGGATGGCGTTGTCCGATGCACAGGTCCAGTCTGTGCCGCTGTAGCCAAGATAGCTCAGACCACTGGGGAAGGTGTCTGTGATATGAACGGGCAGGGGTAAAGGTGCTTCGTGTGGAACCGTGTTTGGGGCGACAATGGCCGAAAAGTCATCATTGTTACCAACCGTAATCGTAAAGCTAAAGGCAACACCCGCAAACACAGGCTCATCATGGGTTTTGCTGATCTGCAAGTCAGGCGAGGGTACAGGGACTTCATCTTCATCATCGTTGTCGATAATACCGGGATCGCCGATGACCCAATGAGGTGCATTGTTGGTTGTCTTGGGTGGCTCGGCACGGGTCAAGCCTGCGACCGCTGCGTCATTATGCACAAAGTCTCCGGCATCGCTGGTCACTTCAACATCCACATAGAGATAGTCTGTGGCATTGCTCAGGGTGGTGTTGCGGATACATTGGAGCAGACCGCCGTTGAATCCAACTGTGTTGTGTTCAAAAATGCGCAGATCGGTGGTGGTGATGTTGGTGCTACAGGTCCATCCGGTTGTGGTAATAGGCTCACCCAATGCTGTGATGACTGAATCGCCACTGGCATTGCGCACATCGACAAAGGATAATCCCGGTTGCAGCACATCTTCGACAACGGGCCAATCTGGACCTTCATTCAATTCGCTGATCGTCAAGGTAAATGTACCTGTAATGCCACGAATCCAAGGTTCAGTGTTCACGTCATGCGATTTGACAATTGCCATGTCGGTCGATGTGATAGGCACACCACTGTAGATGGGTGAAGAATCACAGGGCTGGCTGTTGGCCCCAAAACTCCAGTCATAGGGACCATGACGGATGGCTCGCGCTGGACAGGCTGTATTGACTGCGCTGTCAAGATAGTCTGTATGGATGACCAAGGCAGGGACATTGGTGGGTGGTGTGACGGGCGGCTCATACCAACAGAGCTGATAATTGGCATCAAAACAGGTCGGGCAGGTGGCCGTGCGCACAGGGTCTTTTTCCTCACAAAACCAGTTGTCGGATTCAACCGAGACCAAGGCCATGCCCTGTGACAGCCGCTCTTCAATTACAAAGACCTGCCCTGCGGGGATGCTGGCAACGGTCACATTGTTGTTAACAGTCCACTCCATATTACCATCCACAATGGTTGGTGAACCTTTGGAGACAGCCCATGCGGTTGATGAAACCGTGTATGGCACAGTGTCTTTGTTGTTGCCGCTATCATCATCCTTGGCGGTTTCATAGGCTGCGGCCACAATATTGTTGAGTGCGCTGGGGGTTAATGACGGTGCAGTCAGCCCTGAACTGTTGAATTGCGTTGTGACAGAGGCGGTGATGCTCTCGCCTACCCCCAAGCTGCCACCTACAAAATTTGTGCGCGTGTATATACAGGTCAGGTTGCTGTCCTTACGTGTGGCATTCGAGTCCTCCTGAAGCTCATCGCACCCCCAAGGTGCGGCAGGGATTTTAGTGATGTAGCCATAGGCTATCGAATCCTGCATTACGATGTCATGAAACCAAGGGATGCTGCCTATGTTGGTAATGGTAATTAGCCATTCCATGTCTTCATGAATATCAAAGGGTGCATCCCCGCTGTTGACCAAGATTTTGTCCCACTGCAAGTCACCTTGATGGTCAATTGTTGCGTCATCCTTGTTGCTATGGGTCTCAAACGGTTCCGCTCCATAATGTGATTCCGTCAGTGCATAATTCACTTCGGATGAATCAGAACGCATTTCAGGAACCTCGTCCCATTCGCCAAAAAGATTGACAGGGGGTAGGCCGATGGTGTCAAAGGAATGGTTGACAATGTTGAATTCATTGCCGATGGTAAAGGTGATGGGTGCGGCGGTTGCACCGGCAGCCAAATCACTATTGAGCGAGCAGAAGTAATAAAGCTGGATGTCTTGCAAGGGGATTTCGTTGTCGCTGTACAGCCAGTTCATGGTAATGTCTACGGGGTCGGTCGTCTCGTAATAGGTCGGGGCAATGGGGTAGCTGTAGGGCATAACCAGATTATAGTCAAAGCTACACGTCCAATCGGGCACACCATTCACAGAGACATTTGCCTGAATCCATGTGTCAATCAGTGCCCCGACCTCTTCACGCGTGGTCACATTGCCATAGTCGTTATAGTCACCCACGCTGTCATAGCCCCAATATAGCTCAAAGATGCGCCCCAGAATCGTGTCAAAATCGTTATCCGTGCCCCATCGTTCACCCATCACATCGGCGACCACAACATTGGGGGCGGGAACTGAGCCATAGTTGGTGACGGTGACGGTCCACACAATCGAATCACGTGGGCGAAAATCGGGGTAGTCAGCAGTTTTGTTGATGCCCAAATCGACCACGCCCGTGTAGCCAAAGTCCGCCGTCAAGTGCTGATCGCCCGCACTCAATGCACTGACCACAATCTGATGGTCGCCTGCGCCATCTTCATCATATGATGCCGTCAGGGTGCCGGGCAATGTACCCGTGTCAAGCCGCACCAGATAGGGTATGCCCGGCTGTAGCGGACGGAAGCGATATTGTCCCAATGCATCAGTCACTTGCGTGTCCAGCAACACATCGTCACCCGTCCCCACAACGCTATCGACACCCGGACCGTATAGCCAAACTGTGACGCTGGGGATGCCTGTCTCGGCGATATCTGTCTGTGAAACAGGCAACATGGCACTAAAATCAACGCCATGAAATGCGTCAAATTCACTGGAGTGGGTCAGTGTGTAGGTGTCCTGTGTGCCATTGCCGTTGATGTCATACCAAACGGTATCGCCAATGGTCGCTGGTGGTGTGAAGCCAAAATCTACATAGTGAATCGACTGACCCGGATCACCCAACGTGACCGTATATTCAGGGTCGCCATCCCCGTTGGGTGTGCCTACCGAGTCAATCTGTGGATTACTGCCCTGAAAGGCGTTGGTCAAAAAGGTGTCCGCCAGTGGACCTGTGGCAAAGTCAGTTGCATTGTCGAGCCGAATATCGTACGTTTTGTTGGCTTCAAGACCATCCTGACAGGTGAAGGTGTAGTGTCCATCGGTGTCAGTGGTTGTCTGTGCAACTAGCTGGTCGGCATCATCGTAAATGCTTACGGTCACGCCTGCGATACCGACCTCATTGGCATTTTGCAGCCCATCGGGGTTTTCATCATACCAAACACGGTTGCCCACCTCTACACAGAGATTGGAACAGGCGGAGACCAACAACGCCCCAAAGGTCATGTTGTTACATGAGTCTGTGTTGGTAAAGACGACAAATCCGTCGCTATCCGTGCCGACGGGTCCCTCGATTAAGCCACCGGGCAATGGCGTATCGACCTGCACACGGATGGCTGTGCCCAGCGGTAAATCAGCGACAGACCAGTTGCCATTACTATCACTGATGGCTTCGCCCAGCAATGTTTCGCTGTCATCATAAATTTCAAGACGTACAGCAGCGACGGCAATTTCACCCACATCATATGTGCCATCACCGCTGTCATCGCGGAAGATTGTACCATTGCAGATAGCAGTTGTCTGATAGAATGAAGCTGGGTTAGAAGCTGCATGGGTAGTTTGGAATGTCGTAATTGAAAAAAATAATGATAAAAGTAGTATACTTGCTAGTCGGAGTGAGGAATAGATGAAAAATTGATCGATTGTTTTTATTTGTAGCATGACCATTTGATACACTATGTCATATCCCCTTTGACTCGGTGCGAATAATTGTTTTTGTTCAGTGTATCATGGGCATCTAGCAATCAAATATGTCAAATGGCGTAACAAAACTGTCAGTTTGGTGATAAAAGTTTGCGTGTTTTGTAAGTTGACTACGCAGCGTCAGAAACATCCATCCAGCACGCGGACGACGCCGACGCAATCGCCGCATCGACGACTTCCTGCGTTTTCCAGCCATCATAAAAGCTTGGTGAGACAGGCAAATCGTGTAGGATCGCATCCACAAAGTGACGTGGACCGACGGGGTGATTGACCAACACATCAAAAGGGTGTGCTGGGTCAAAACCCGCCAAATATTCGTCTGGGATGGTCAGCTTTTTGAGCAGCGGCTCCCCTTGACGGACACCACGTATCCACATGCCTTCATCTTCACCACCGAGCGAGAGATGTGTCTCCAACATGCCCTCCGTGCCAGATAGCGTAATCTGCTCGACAACCCAAGGCTCACCCATATAGGCGACGGAACTAACCTGAATTAGTCCTTGCGCACCCTTGGCGAATTCAAGACCGATATGGGCCGCATCGTTGGCCGGTTGCGCTAACGGTCCACCATCAGGACCGGGGCGGGTTACATGGGTGGCCGTATGTGCGTTGACACGCGTGATTTCGCCGTTATGCTTGGTCAAACACCAGCGTGCCATGTCGATCATGTGGGTCCCCAAATCACTGACAATGCCATTGGACCGCTCGAGGTCGAACCGCCAGCCATAGCCATCTTCCAAGCCATAGGGCGACCATTGCCGGAAAAAGGCTTGATAGCACTCACCGATATAGCCATCGCTCACCAACTGTTGCAAATAGCGGTGATGGGGCATCCATCGCCATGTCAGAAAGACCATATGCTTGACACCATTGGCTTCGGCTTTCTCAAACATCTCTCTGGCGTGGTCTGCATTGAGTGCCAGCGGCTTCTCACACAACACATGCAACCCTGCATCCAACGCCGCCATTGTCATCTCGTAGTGTTGATCGTCGGGGGCTGCAATATCAATCGCATCCAACTTGCCATCACGTATCATATCTCGATAATCGGTAAACACATTGGGGATGTCATACTTTGCGGCCATCGTCTCGGCGTTGGCACGACTGCGACCACAAAGGGCAACAACTTCGGCCTGCGGATGGCTCTGAAAGGCGGGGATATGGGCGTCATCTGCCCACCAACTGGTGCTGACGATACCGACACGGATGGGGGCAGTGTGGACGGGGGCAGTGTGGACGGGGGGAGTGTGGACGGGGGGAGTATGGAGTTTATCAAGCATCTTGTTCCCCCTCAACCTCAATTATCTTTGCTCTACTTAGATTTATGTCATCCAATTTCATGTCATCGATCATTTCCAATGGAAGAACATAGTCAAAGCCCTCTTGTCCCACAGTGCGTCGGAGCGTCTTTAAAATCTGATTCACATTATCACGTGGCCCAGCGATATATAGTGGTTTCCCCTCTGGTCCGCCAAAGCCCATCTCGCCGGGTACGGAATCAGGATTGGCCTTACCCAGCACCATTAAAGCGTCACGTAACTCTTTATGTGGCTCAATGCCTAGTGTACGGGCATATTGGATACTATCGCGAATCACTTTGGCGATGACATCGATATCTGTTTCTACCAAGGTTTGAACGCTTTTCATTCCACCAAGAATCATACGATATGTTTCATAAGTATCCACCCTACCATAGGCATCCTTCACACCAAGACACTTGGGGTCTACCATGACACCGCCAAACGCCAGATGTCCATTGGGACTACGTCGTGAAAAGATGGCCTGAATCAGATCATCGGGACGCCGCCACCCCTCGGATATCCAAGCCTCTTCAAGAGGCCAACTTTTGACGCGACTTAATGCAGGGGTCGCCATCAACGCTGAACGTTGGCTAGATAATGTCCGTTTTTTTTTGCGTTTAGCTGATTGCTTTTGTAGCTTCTTCTGGTGTTTCTTCGCATCTTTTGCCATACAATCGTTACTCACTTTTTTGAATTGAATAGGAACGTATAAACCAATAACACAGATTGGCTATCTGTGACGCAGGTAGCCAACCTACGATACTGGCCTTTAGAACTTAGGTAATTTCGGTAAAAGAATATACCCGATGAACGACGTATTTGTAGGGCTTGATATATCAAGCCCTACGAACAGTTGGTACATTCTTTTCGGGAAATCGCCTTGCTCACTTGTAGGAGCTTGATATATCAAGCTCCTATAGCTACTAGCGTAACCAATGCTTAGACTTATAAGCCCTATGGTTAATTTACTCTCTGGAATTCAACATCAATAACATCGTCAGCTGCTGTATTTTCAGCTCCCTCATCCTCAAATTCAATGGTATCCCCCGAATAGTTCTTGATATTATCTCCGGTTAGATATTCTTCTATCGACATCCCATCCCCATATTCTTCGTCATACATCACCGTAACATTGAACCCATCTGCCCCTAAGTGCCGGGTCAATGTATTGACGATACGGTTAATGTCATCATAGGGACCCGTGATGAAATGTGGTTTCCCATCATGTCCTCCCAATCGAATCTCGACATCAGAGGCATCTGGGTCGGCATCCCCCAAAACACTCATCGCCAATCGCAAGTCTTTGTTCGGGCGCAGTCCGCATTCACGTGCATAGGCAACACTGTCACGAATGAGCTTGGCGACGAGGTTAATATCATCAATTTGAATCATAGGTTGTTGCGCTTTCATTGTGGTGAGTGTTTCTTGATACTCATAGTCGCCAACAATACGACCATACGCATTTTTGACCCCCAAACACGCTTTGTCAATCAACACATTTCCGAGTGCTAAATGTCCATTTGGACCACGACGGGTAAATATGATTTGTGTCAACAGTTCTGGCTCAGGCCAGTGCGCTGAGATCCAGATATTCTCTACTGGCCAGCTTTTGGCACGACTTAGTGCTGGTGTTGCCAACTTTGTAGACCGCTGATTAACCAATGCTCTTTTTTGTTTACGTTTAGCAGCTTGTTTCTGCAGCTTCTTCTGACGTTTTTTTGCATCCTTTGCCATAAATTCCCCTTATACTGTTGTAAACAATCCCTATCATGATAATAGCTGCGCCGTCTCCCACTCTTTACACGCAATGAGCGCAGCATGTAAGGCCCCTTGGTTGGGCCAAAGCAATGTCGGGAAGAGACAAGCTAACAGCGAAAGCCGATAATCAGCCTCGCACTGCGACCAACTATAATCAACACATCGGCTAGTCAACTAGTCATGATAATAGGCCAGCAACTTATGCTCCCCTTTCCGCCGATCTTCAACCTCATAGACGAGCAAATACGCAAGGTCATAGACCCCAATGCCCCGTTTCCATGTCTCCCAATCGAGAATGCGAATGCGCTCGGCATCATCATGCGGAAACCAATTACCTTACCGTGTGTCAAAAATTGGTTATCACGCAGTTGTGTAGTCAACCATTCTGCTGTAATTTCTTGGGGTGTTGTAATCAATGTGGTCATTGTCTTGCCCCTGCTCACTATCGGCTATAAATAACTCGGTTGGGCAGATTATTAGGCCGCTTAATCAAATATCGCTCTCGTAGACCATGTGCTTGCAGTATCTCAACTTGGTGAGGCATATTTTCATTGGTCCGATACGAAACACGCGGGAAATCCCATACGTTATCAAACCAGTCAAGTAACACTGCAACCAAATCTCGATCCAAATTATCGCTGCTGGCCGATGGTGTGACCCAGAAATCAATGGCGGCTTCCCCTTCGACAGGTAGTGGAAAGTCACCTGTCCGTAGCGTCCATTCTGGTGGCGGGACCCGTAATGGGCGGACATAGACTGCGCCGAGGCATAGGGTTTTATCAGAATTCAGCATCGTATAGGTGAACTGTTCACGCCCCTCTGCCAACTGAACATGATGTTCGAGGTCTTTCCTGTTTGCGGCCAATGTAAAATCATCCGCAGGCCACGTACTTTGAAAGAGCCGACGAAGCAAGTCTTTGGAACTCATCACCGCGTTATAGTCGAGTTCTACGTCTGCTATCGTGATGGCGCGCAGCAGAAATTGCTTGGTTACAAGCGTTTGTGGCACGGATTTATGTTGTGGATATAGCATATCTTTATCTTAGGGGAAAATACTGGAATTGTCAATACGATGATCTGGTCGCAACTCGACTACCATACATCTGTGGGCATCATTCTGCTTGCATTAAAATCGTCAAAACAGTTTTCTATAGTGTTATTTGATAGGGAGGCGTAGATGATTCACATTGTTATTAATCCAGCGGCAGGTCAAACCACCCCTGTTCTAGCCATACTCAATTCTGTTTTTCATCCTGCGGGTATCCCTTGGCGTGTGTCAATTACACAGAAAGAGGGCGATGCGAAAATACAGGCAGAAGAGGCGGCTGCTGATGGCGTTGATATTGTCGCAGCCTATGGGGGGGATGGTACAGTGGCCGAAGTGGCAAGCGGGTTGCTGGGTAGCGATATCCCATTGGCAATTTTGCCCGGCGGGACAGCCAATGTGGTTGCACAGGAGTTGGGGATTCCCCAAAATTTGTACATGGCTGCACAGGTCGCCATTAACAAGCATTCCCATAAAAAGCAAATAGACATTGCGCAAGTGAATAATGTCTATTTCCTGTTGCGGGTGGGCTTGGGTACAGAGGCCAAAATCACGCAAGGCGCAGATCGAGAACTCAAGAACCGCCTTGGCTTTCTTGCCTATGTATGGTCAGCCGCTCAAAGTCTTGCATCGGTGGAGATGGCGACCTATCATCTCACCATTGACGGCGAGAAATTTCATGCAGATGGCGTGACCTGTAGCATCATGAACACTGGCAACATGGGCTTGGGTGGCTTGCAGCTATCGTCTGATATTCGAATTGATGACGGGTTGCTAGACGTTGTCGTGCTGAAAACACCAAATCTGCCGACACTGACGGATTTGGTGAGCGGCGTTACGGGGTTAGCGGCGGGTACACTGGCAGGGCAAGGACAAATCAACTTAGAAACCAACAGCATCCTTGATCTCAACAGCTATCTCAGCTATTGGCGCGCCAAAGAGGTCACAGCCTATGCAACACCGCAACAGGTCATCCAGTATGACGGTGAGTTGTTACAGGCGGATAAGGTCCACTGCCGGGTGTTACCAGCGGCACTGCGTGTGATTGTGCCCCATAAGCCCGTTAGTTAATCCATTGTCGCTGTCCGTTGAATAACTCGATCCTCAACCCAATGGTCGCGATACCATGTACATGTCTCAAAGGTATCGTTCAAATCACTCATATACGACTGTAATAGCGTACGAACGTGTGCAAGCACCTTTTTGTGGTTTGCGTCCTCAACCAGATTCTGCATTTGATATGGGTCAGCTACGTTATCAAATAGGCACTCACTGCCATCGGACAAAAAACGGGCATAAGTATACTGCTTGCTGCGTAGCCCACGCCACTCATGCCCATCCTCAAAAATAGCCGTTGCCCCCATCCCTTGCAGAAATGCAGCTTCGGGTCCTATGTCAGAATTGGGGCCAGCTTCACCAAGTACGCAGTGTCGCAAATCTGTCCCTTCGACACCGTTGGGAATCGGCAAATCCAACAACCCAAGCAATGTTGGCATGATGTCAGGTGTGTTTAGGCAAGCATCATGGGCTGCTGGCTGGCTCTGTGCAGGCCACCGCAACAAAAAGGGGACACGGATGGCCTCTTCGTAAAAAATGTTCTTGGCACGTCGCCCCTGCGCACCAAACATCTCGCCATGATCCGAGGTGAAAATCACAATCGTGTCTTCGCGCAGTCCAAGCTCGTCAATGGCATCCAGCAGCCGACCCAAGTTCCAGTCGAGATTGGCTGTCATAGCATAGTAGACACGCATCCACTCTGGCAACTCTTCCCGTTCTTCGGGGCTGAGTGAAGCCCATTTGTCGCCGTGTGGATCGTCCTCATCTTTATAGTTGGGTGACAGATTGAACTCCACATCGGCAAACTTTTCCAACCACTCAGCAGGTACATTGTCGGGTCCCCAAGGATCATGGGGTGTCCCTAGCGACAAAAAGAGGGCAAACGGGTTCTCGGCTGAGGCTGCTTCGGCCAGCTTTTCAATGGCTAGATCGGTCTGTCCATCCGGCTCATAGCCCGCAATCGTGATCTTCTCATCACTTTCAGTGTGATAGTACTGGTCCCAATAAGTGTGGTGAAAGCCATATGACGCCCAAAAGCCGTCAAAGCCCAGTCGGTCAGGGCCACGTGGCGTGAATGAATTTTTGGGATCGGTGTGATGACCTAGCTGGTTGGCGTAGAGATGCCATTTGCCGATGTAGTAGGTCTCATAGCCGCCATCGGTCAAAACCTCGCCCAATCCCGTGTGGTGTTCAGGATTGAGCCTCAGTTCGTTGATGACCATGCCCGTGCTGCTGGTGTACTTGCCTGTAAAAAGCGATGCCCGATAGGGCGCACACATCGGTGAGCCGGACACCGCGTTGACAAAGTTGACGCTCTCGGTCGCCATATGGTCTATGTTGGGCGTCATGGCCTTTTCATCACCCGCATAGCCACACGATTGATAGCGCAGTTGGTCGGCAAAAATGTAGATTAGATTTGGCCGCTGTTTCATGGTTTTCCTCTGAATGATATACCCATTGAGCAAGGTAGGAAGTCAATATATCTGGCTGTAAGCTTTATATTATCGATACTGCTCTTCAACGCGATCAAACCCGGCAAAATCTAGCACCTCTCTAATCTCACCAAATGTCAACCGACGCTCTGCCTGCTCACCCGCCTGTAATCGCACCAATGTATCCTGCATGTTCGCCGCGCAGCTCCCCAATAGCATCAATGGGTAGGCGGCAAACTTAAACCCAATCTCCTGCAACGCCTGTGGACCCATCCAAGGCGTCACCCCATCTTCCACCATATTGGCAAAGGTCGGGACGGGCGACTGCCGGACCACTTCCTCTAGCTCCTGAATACTTGCTGGCGCCTCCACAAAGACCATATCCGCACCCGCATCCGCAAATGCCTGCGCTCGATACAATGCTTCCGCTAAACTGTCTGTCCCGCGTGCATCGGTGCGTGCCAAAATCAAAATATCATGCTGCCTGTCGCGTGCATCACTGGCCGCACGAATGCGGTTGATGGCTTCCTGACGCCCAACCACCTGCTTGCCCTGCACATGACCACAACGTTTGGGCCACACCTGATCCTCAATCATCACCGCTGCTGCCCCCGCCCGTGCATAGGTGCGCACCGTGCGTTGGATGTTGATGGCACTACCATAGCCCGTGTCCGCATCCACAAACACGGGAATTTGTAGGCTGTTGAGGATCGGGCGCGCAATATCTACGGCTTCACCAAACGAGATCAGCCCCATGTCAGGCAACCCATAGCGCGCCGCAATCGAGGCAAACCCGCTGATAAACGTCGATTTGAAGCCAGCACGTTCAATGAGCTTGGCACTGAACGCATCAAAACAGCAGGGAAGCGTGATGATGTCAGGCTGTTGGATGAGCGTGCGTAGGGCTTGGGCTGGTGTTTGCTGTGTCATGATCTATACCCTTCCTTTACTTCAAATAGACAACGATACGCTCAATCCACTTCACCTGCCGTAGCGCATCGTCCGTCTCTGAGGGGACAATCAGGCGTACAAGACCTTGTTCTCTTGTCATATCCACGCCACCCAGCGTATAGGCCAACACAATCGGTGGTTGTCCCACTGCCAGCTCCGTAACCTGCACTCGTGCCCCAAAGTCATCTGCGCTGATGACATCAACATAGGAACCCTGCACAAGCAATTCTGCCAAGGTAAGGTCCAGATACGCTTCTAGCAATATACCCAACAGAACACCTGTAAATACAAATGGTCCACTGGTTCCATGCCCTGTGCTAACAATATAGCAGTCCGAAAGAGAGATTGCAGGCAACTGCTTAAGGTCATCAATAGAGATTGCGATTGATTCTTGAATGTGTGTGTGTAAAGCTAAAGTTGGATCTAATGATGGCGGCGCAGGGTTGGGGTCATGTGTATGTCTATGTACCCAATCGGGCGTGTGTGTTAACTCGTGATTGTGTGACATTTAACCAGTTTCACACTCTCGTCAAGCAAAAACTTGACCCTTTAAGGCGGAGAAATCCGCCTGTTACTTCTTTAAAATAATTTGACCAATTCATATCTTTATTCACGATACTGACGAAGAACTAACCCTTCAACGCACCTGCCATCAAGCCTTCAATAAAGTAACGCTGCATCGTCACAAAGATCAAGATCACTGGAATGGTCGCCACAACTGCACCGGCCAAGATCAGGCCATATTGATCCCCATAGGGACCGCGCAATGTTGGCAAAGCCAAGTTTATCACATACATGGCACTGTCATTCAGAACAATCAAGGGCCACAGATAGTCATTCCAGGCACCGTTAAAGAAGATGATACCAAGAACGGCGATGGCTGGTTTTAAGTTGGGCAGGGCAATGCGGAAAAAGATGCCGATTTCGCTGGAACCGTCAATACGGGCGGCTTCCATCAACTCAATCGGCAAGGCAAGGCAGTATTGTCGAGCGAGGAAGATACCAAAAGCACTGGCCGCAAATGGGATAATCAGTACCCAATAGGTGTTCAGCCAACCCAGACCAATCATCATCTTGTAGAGTGGCACGAGCAAAATTTCAAATGGTAGGGTCAGGCTTGCCAATACCAAAATGAATAGAAAGCGCTTCAGTGGAAATTCATATTTAGCAAAGGCAAATCCAGCCAACATACACAGGAACAGAGAGAGCAGTGTACGGCTGAGTGCCACAAAGAGCGTATTCGCAAACCAACGAATGAAGAGTGTTTCGCCAAAGAGTGTTGTATAGTTCTCCGTAAAAACCGTCTCTGGTAATAGTTGGACAGGGAAGGTGAAAATTTCATATTGTGGTTTGAGTGACGCGGAAATCATATAGATGAAGGGAATTGCTGTCAGAAGAACAGCAAACATCAGAACGAGATTGGTGATAAGTTGTAGTAGGTTTCGCTGGATGCGAATCACTGAAATCAATGGTTTTCGCACATTGGATGTGCGAATCTCGCTTGTTTGAACAGCCATACAATCGTACCTCTTCTATTCTTATGAGTCTTCTCTAAACGCACCAAAGAACCGCAAATTGAGCAATGAGATAAAGATAACAACCATCACAAGGGTGTACCCAATGGAAGAGGCATAGCCCAAGTTAAAGTATGAAAATCCCGTATTGTACAGATACATCACAATACTAATCGAGCGGTCTTGTGGGCCGCCACCTGTCAACAGATATGGCTGTGCAAAAATTTGATAGGAGCCGTTAATGGCTGTAATCACAACAAACAGAATAACGGGACGCATCAATGGGATAGTGATTCGCATTAAGATTGTCCACCAGTTTGCGCCATCAATTGATGCTGCTTCTTCTAACTCTTTGGGAATGTTTTGTAGACCTGCCAAGAAGTAAATGGAGTTGATCCCTGTAAATTGCCAAACCAACATAATGATAATTGAGACTTTGACTATACCCGCATCGCGAATCCACCCAATTTTAAAATCATCGCCAAACCAACGCATCAGGTAGCTGTTCAACAAGCCTGAATTGTAATCATACAAAATGCTAAACATCAACGAAACGACAACGCCCGAAACCAGTAGCGGCACAAAGTAGGCCAACCGATAGAAGCTTTTGAGGTTGAGGTTTGGCACAAGCCACGAATTGACAACAACCGCAATGATAAAGGCCAATGGCACTTGTACAAACAAGCTGCCCATTGCATAGACCGTCGTGTTGATAAATGATTGCTTAAAACGTGGGTCAGCCAGTAAGTTGATATAATTTTCAAGACCAATAAACGTTGGTGTGCTGACTCCCTGTTGGCGCTGGAAGCTCAACAAAAAGCTATCAAACACCGGATAGGCAAGAAATACCGCAAATAAAACAAAAAACGGTGCGATATAAATATATGGAATAATTTTAATTTGATTGCGTTGCCACCAGTAGGCAAGGCCACGATTGGTGGTTAGTTGAGATGGATTGGCAACAGCCATTGGTTTCTCCCGAAAAGTAATATGGTAGGCCAGTAAGTCGGTAATCAGTAGGTCGGTGTGTCAGTAATCGGTGAGTCAGCAACTGAATACCGGCTACCGAATACTGACCTACCGAATACTGACCACCCGACAAACTAGAGCGTCTTAATGCGGTCCAATTCAACCTGCAAATCACCAAACAGCGTGTCATAGTCGCTGTTGTTTTCTTGCATGACAGGTGTCAGTACAATGTTGGTGAAGGCTGTGTTGAATTCTGGTGCCCAAGGTGATTGGTAGATACGTGGCATACCTTCGGCCAATTCCAGATACAATTCACCGATGACCTGCCCATCATAGTAGTCATATGGCTCATTCAACAGTGGGTCGGTCAATACTGGTTTGTACGATGGTGTAATACCGCGCTGCGTTGCATCTTCGAGTACAGCCTCTGTGAGGTGTGTAAACTCAATGATCTTCCATGCTTCCTCTGGATGCTCGGCTCCATTTGGAATGCTCACGCTTGTGCCACCATGTGTCGCTGTTGGCAAGCCAGCACCAATACCACTTGGCAGACGTTGCAGACGCCATTCGCCCTCTTGTCCAGGACCAATTTTGTCCTCGCGACCGAGCTTACCATTGTGCCACGGTGCGCCCAATGTACCAGCGATCTGGCCTTGGCGGAACGCTTCCCAGAAGATGGGCGACGTCCAGCTACTACCCGCAGCATTTGGTGCCAAGAGTGCAGATTCATCGTCATAGACCATGCTGCGTTGGAATTCCAAAATCTCTTTACCAATGTCATTGATACCGCCAAAGTCGCCGTTTTCATCAAACATCAACTCGCCAGCACCAAAGAGCATCATCTGGAAGTCACCAGCACTCAGATCATGGAAAGTGATACCATACATGCCAGTTTCGGCTTTGAGCGCAGCACTACCTTCTTTCAAGTCAGTCCATGTTTCAAAAGGTGTTGTGACGCCAACCTCATCAAAGGCAGCTTTGCGATAGGCCAATGTACAAGCGTTGACTTCGTTACCGATGCCATAAATTTTGCCTTGCCACGACCAGTAGTCAACCGCGGAACCCAGTACCAAATCGTCCATGCGGTCGCCAATCAAGTCGGTCAAGTCTGAAAAACAAACTTCGTCACCCTTGAAGAAGGCCGCTGCACGTCCCTGCTCGATGCGCATGATGTCAGGCTGACCAACACCAGAAACACAAGCAGCCAGCATCTTGTCATGGACCTCACCATAAGGCGTGACAACTTTGTTCAACGTGATGCCAGCATTGCCGTCAATGTCAGCAAAGCCATAGTTGTTCATGGAATCTTCCAACCACTGCAAGCCCTGTTCCCAGTGTGCCCAAGCCGTCACTTCCACAGCCGTATCACCCGCAGGCGCGTCACCCGCAGGTGCGCCCCCTGGTGCTGGAGCACAAGCTGCCAGCAATGCAGCACCCGCTGTCATGGAGCTAAGACGCAAGAAATTACGACGAGACATTCCCTTGTTTAACATACCATTTTCTCCTTTGAGTTATGATAAATTATAGAGTAATCATTCACATGAATGTTGGATTTGTGAATATTCACACAAATGATTTTGATAACACGATCTAAGATGACTATAATCCGTGATGCTAAAATTGTCAAACTAACATATGTTCAAAATTGCAGCCCATTTACATCCAATGCTGTCATTAAGGTTGTAATCTCCTCTTCGTTGAGTTTTTCCAGTGGCGGACGCAAGTTAAGCCAGCTACGGTCATTCTTCTGTTTGGCTGCAATTTGCTTGAGGACAGGAACAGGTGCGTAGACACCACGTGAATCGGTGACAACCATCACCTTTGACTGTAGCTCATCGGCCTCTGCTGTCTCCCAGTTATCATAAACATGGCGCAGACGGTCCACAATCACATTGGCAACTGCATTGATGCTGCCCGCACCACCATTGCGCAGATTGCTCAACAAAAATTTCTCTGAACCCGAAAAAACAGCGAAACCAGGGAAACGCTGCAACATTGCCAGTTGATTATGCCAGTCGCCAGAACTGTCTTTTGCACCGACAACGGTGCGTGGGTAGGCGTCGATGAGATGCTCTATCACCGTGAGGCTGTATCCAACTTGCGCCACAGGTGGAATATGATAGAGGTAGACATTTAATCTATCATCTCCCACGCGTTCGATGACTTCGGCAATGCTACGAAAAATGCCATTATCGCTGACACCTTTGTAGAAGAACGGAGGCAACATCAACACCCCTGCACAGCCTAACTTGACCGCATGTTCAGTCAACGCCACGGTTTCTGGAATTGAGCAGCAGCCCGTCCCTGGCATCAACACATTGGCTGGCACACCTGACGCCACTAATGCATTTAATAGTTCCATGCGCTCGGCCATGCTAAATGAATTGGCCTCGCTCGTTGTGCCAAATGGACAGAGACCGTGACAGCCATTGTCGAGCAGATATTTGCTATGCTCGACAAATCGCTCAAAGTCAGGGGCAAGGTCATCATGGACTGGTGTTAGAACGGGGGCAAACACGCCACGCAAAGTTGCTTGTTGTGATTTTGTTTCGCTCATGAACGTTGTTAAACCTTTTGTTTGTGTACTATTTACTCATTTTGCTCAAAAATCGCCCCTAAACGGACGATATAGGTATGGATTGTAAACCCATTTCGCGTTTCTGTATATTCCAAGTCCGCCTGTGTAAATTCACCATAAACATTGGGGCGATTGTGAAAGACAACATAATAACCAGTTTTAACGCCTTCGCTCACCATATATTCCTGCAATTGCTCAAGCCCATCCTCATACAGTGCTTCACCTCGCCAAATTTTGGTTTCAATGACATAGCGTTCGTGACCATGTGCAAATACGATATCCATACGCCCATCACCAGTGGGTACTTCCGCAAAAACAGACGCACCTAGTCGGTCTGAGATGGCATCTAAATAGGCCATCAGCAAATATTGCCCCGTCGCCTCTTGGGGTGTTGGGCTAATCTCAAAGGCTTGGCGTCCGCGCCGCTCAACAAATTGCCGGAAGCGAGAAAGGATGGTTCTCATATCAAATTTTGTGTTTGGCACATGACCGATATCAGGGCTAAGGTTGTAGCCATTAAGCAGCATATCCGCCTGTGTACGGTTTTGTATAGGCGTAAAACCTGCCCAGAGTACTTGTCGATAAATGCCATTACTAATTTGGCACTGTTCCCTTGCTGTCTTGCTGATGACACCAGATTCAAACAGTTTATTCACAACTTTATTATTCAGGTTAAAGGCATATGCTTTACCAAATAATATCTGAAATACCTCTTCTGGATGCTCACCAGCACGTCGTAGAATGGTTTCAAAATTATAGTTAGATTCTTTGATAAACTGACGATAGGCTTTTTGTACATGGTGTAGTTGGATGGTCTGGCTCGGCTCTGTGACTAACTCCTGTGTCAGGATATTTGCCATTCGGTTGACAAGAAAGGGTTGACCACTCGTTAAGTCAAAAATCTTTTTGATTGCCTCAACACGAACTCTCTGTTTTGTTTCCTGTGTGTACTGCGCAAATAATCCTTTGACTTCTTGGTGCGAAAATCCTGGTAGATTCACTTGACGAGCAATGTTAAACGGCGAACTTCGTCCCAGATTGAGGTTCGCAACATTCGCAATACCAATCAGAACAACACTGTGTAAGGCGTGTTCCGCATCTTCATCAAGGTACATGGAACGCCATGTGTTAAGCAATCCTGTAATTGCACGCTGTGGAATCCCGTCGAACTCGTCGATGACCAGAACAACTTTGCATGACGGCCAGACATCGTATAGCTCAGTAAAAAACTCCCAAAATGTATCGTAGTCTGTTGGTGGATTTTGCAACAGCGCGTTAACATCATCCCAATTGAGCGTTAAATTTGATGGAATAGTTTGGTGTGTTGGCAATGACCGAATGATGCGTTTGCAGACCATTTGACAAAATCTAGTAAAAAATTTGTCAACTTCCCAATCTTGAAATCTCTGGAAATCCATGACAACGGGGATAATATCAGCCCGATTAAATAATTGCTTCCTCAGAGTTCGCATAAGCGTCGTCTTTCCGGTTTGACGCGGCGCATAAATGGTGAAATATTTTCCTAGCAGAATATCCTCGAAAATATCATTTAACAGCTCATCACGGGTAACATAATAATGATTATCTCTTTCGACAGGGCCGTAGATGTTAAATTCACGGATTGTTACATTGCTCATTTACACTCCTTACGCGACAAATCTGGACAAAACAAA
Organism: Chloroflexota bacterium; assembly: GCA_039029935.1. GTDB lineage: Bacteria > Chloroflexota > Anaerolineae > Caldilineales > Caldilineaceae. The sequence continues at coordinate 89 of JBCCFC010000077.1, read as the reverse complement.
GGAAATTGCTGGTTTTAGATAGAGACCATATAATAGATGCAATTCACAAGAAATTATAAGCTTATTTATTAATATATACTTAGGAGTTT
>JBCCFC010000076.1:0-19627 GCA_039029935.1 Chloroflexota bacterium | reverse complement strand
CCACAAAATAAATTACCCACATGCTCGCGGAGTTAGGCAGGGGAACCCTCTGGGTCCTAATGCCGGCGTTCTCATGTACAACCCGCAATAGAGATTGCTAACTCCGCGTTTCAATGGGTAATTTATTTTGTGGATTAGCCTTATACCTGATGTTGTGGTCTTAGGAGGGTTAGACCCGCCAGACCACCGATTGTGCCGATAACGTGATTCATTTCAGCAACTAGATTCGGTGCATGATAGCCCCAGATAGGCCATGCCAGCCACCAGCCAGCATAGTAGAAAACAGCCATAAACGTTATCACGGCCCAAGTCTCAACCTTAATCGTAGCACCTTTAAAGACAATCCAAACAAGCAGGAGGTTGACTGCAAGTGCCAGCAGTGCTTCGCGAAAAGCGTGATAATTAGAGTGGGTTGGTCCTTCAGGCAAATTAACGGCTGCAAACTCGGGTGTCCACGTAAACTGTAAGGTATACCAGAAACTTATGAAACCACCAGCAATACCAAAGACGAGCAGCACACGGCCAATTGTCTTGTTCCTATTATTCATGATGCTTAACTCTTAACTCCTTGTAGAATTCGATTGTGCGGATGCCCCCACACCTGTTATGTTCATTGAAATCGCTTAGGTCATTCCACAAAATAAAATATCCATCGTCGCGCGGCGTTAGCAATCTCTATTGCGGAGTGTGTACGGGACTTCGGCATTAGGACCCAGAGGGTTCCCCTGCCTACTCCGCGGTAATTATTTTTGTGGAATGGCCTTAATGGGCTGCTCAAATTGTTCAAATTATTGCAGACCATTGCATAATTCTGATTTCTTGTTAATCGATCAACATTGCTCTATAATAGGTGGCGGCAGTGGCAGTAGTCAATAGACAACATAGTCAAAATGTGAGATACACGACAAAAGAAAGAAATTGTCCATGAAAAAGGATATTGATCTACGTGCAAAACGAACCCGACGTTGGCTTCAGAATGCATTACGCGAGCTTGTGCAAAAAAAATCATATCATAAAATTACGATAGGCGAGATTGTCACCAAAGCAGAGGTGGCACGTACCACCTTCTATTTGCATTTCGAGTCAAAAGATGAGTTGCTGTTGAGTCTATTCGATAATTTATTTACCGAGTTTGAGGCAGAACTGAACAAAGAGTTGACGTGTGCAGCGATTGACTGGCCGTCATTTGGGAAAATGGTCTTTACCTATGCCAAGAAAAATGCGGAGAGTATCCGTACATTGTTGGATGCTGGTGTAGAACGTCAAGTACAGGAACGCTTTCAGCGCAGTTTTATTACGCTGGGACAAAAGGCGCGCGCCACCGACCCGATTATTTGGGAGAACGACATTGTCGCATCCTACATGGAAGAGTTTATCGCCAGCGGCCTCTTTACCGTGATCAAACGTTGGGTATTAGAGGATATGCCCATTCCTGCTGAAAAGCTAGGGGTACTGACGGGGGAGGCAGTGCTGGGATTTCGGTCGGTTCGTGAAAGAGAGCTACAGGAGGAACGTAGCCGATTCAAGTAATGGGTGCATCTATCAACTGTTAGCGACTCATTATTTCCGCAATACAGGTAAATAGATCATCCACACATGCGATGGATGGTTGCTCGTCCCCATATCCATCAACGGACGTGTGCCATCAGCCATTACCATCTCCAAAATGTAATGATGATTGGCATCGACCTCGCCAGTCACATCCTCATAGCGATAATCCGCACCCGTCGATGCCCCCTGTGCCAGAATGATGTCCGCATCGCTGGTCAGGCGCACAGGCACACCACCAACTTCATCCAGCCGCAACACATGGAAGCCAACAATCTCAGTCTCATCAACCGTAGACCATGACAGCACAACCACATCATCCTCAACAGTCACATCACGGCTTGCCAACACGACATTGGTCGGGTTGAAGATACGCACGGTGTCGGTGACAGTATGCGTGAATGCCTGTGCTGTATTGATTGTCCAGCTATTGGGCAATGCGCTGGTATCCAACGCGGCCACAAACGCAACCTCAACATCAAACGCAGCATTGGGACCCAAATCCTCGCCAAAACCATTAGGCGCATTTTGCGTCAGGTCGCTCCACAAAATTTGCCCCGTATTGCCTGTCGTATCGGCGGTGGGCGTTGCACCGAGATAGGTGAGATAGGCGGCACTATAGGTGTCGGTCAACGGCAGGGTGGTGATGGTGGTTGTGCCTGTGTTGGTGATGCGAATCGTGAACGTGACGGTTGCCCCTGGGAACACAGGGTCCGGTGTATTGCGAATTTTCTCAACGGCAATGCTGACCTGTGCTGATGGTACAAAGCCAAAGTCAAAGGTATGGTCGTTATGCCCCGCTGCCCCCGTCGTCATGTTGATGATCGCAGCACCGCTCACCTCGATGGCATCCGAATCCACACTATCGGAGAGCGTTGTGCTGGTCGTGACAACATTGTCACTGGTCAACGTATAGGTGCTGACCGCGCTCTGGCTGAGGTCAATGCGAATTGAATACCCCGTGTTGGGCAGCAATCCACTGACAACGGTTGACGTTGGCACAACCCCGACATGGGCTGGCACGGTGACAGAGTAGGTTGTACTCAGACGTGGGTCGGTGGCGTCGATAAAGTAGTATTCGCCACTGGCATCAGTCGTGGCGGTCGAAATCACTGTGCCTGTGATGTCATGGAGCGTGACCATGACGCTGGGGATGCCCGATTCGCAGGCGTCCTGAATGCCATCGCTATCCTCATCAAGCCAGACATAGTTACCGATTTCGAGTGGGGCGGCGGCACAGAATAGCTCCACATCGCCCAGCCCAACGGCCTTGCCAAAGGTTCCGGTCTCATCATTGGCCCCATCATAGAGTTCGAGTACACGGTCCTTGGTCCCCAAGGCATTGTCCAGCCAATAGATACCGCCGCTATCTGTGGTTTCGGGATCGAGCGCAGACATGACCACTTGCCCAGAGCCAGGCAGCACAGCGAGGCCACCAAAGTTGGTTTCTTCATGCTCCTCACCGACCTTGGGGAACTGGTCGCCGCTGTAATGCTCATCGCTGGCGTTGGTAATCGTCTCCACCGTAAATGTACCATCGCCGTCCGGTGTGGCCTGCAAAATATCACCACCCGACACCACATAATAGGTCGTCGTAGAGAGCGTATTTGTGCTGTAGTTGCGCGCCCCAATCTGCATGGCCGTGCGGTCCATCAAGCCCAGAATCATGTTGCCATTGTCATCAAACTCAATGTCAGAGAGAATCGGGCTGGGGTTGGCAAAGAAGGTCAATCCGCCCGATGAGGCCGACGAGAAGTCCGCGTGCCAAGGGTCCCACGCACTGGAATAGCCCGGATAGGCGTCTTGACGTGGATAGTCGAGCGTTGTCGTCGCCACAGTGGACCATGAGACACCGCTGTAAGCAAAGACATGCGCCGACAGGTCTGCCGCTGTCCCGCCATTTTCTGCACTACAGACCGCCCCCGCATAGAGCGTATCGTTGTACATCTTTAGCCCCCAAGGACGCAACACACCTTGGTTACAGCCCGGGTCTGGCAGTGCGGCTAGGGCAACGGGTGCGGCGGCAGTGTTGGCCGTATCAATGCTGTAAACGAGACGGTCATGTAAATTCGTCACATAGAGCGTTGTGCCATCACTGCCGAGTTCGAGATCACCCAAGCTGGCCTTGCCGATGGCAGTAAAGACATCGGGATCATGCGATGGCGCGGTTGGTGCAACACCAATCAAGCCGCGTGTGGCGTTGCTGGGAATCGAGCCGACATCAATTGCGTGGTCGGCAAAGTCATAGAACTCGGTTGGTGTACTTGATGCTGCCGAGACATTGTTGACGACGTAGATCGCTCCCGATCCGCCCGGCCCCATGCCCACATGCCGCTTGAGGACCGAGGCCCCAAAGAGTCGGTCATTGGCCGCATCATAGGCCAGCCCCCAGAGTGAGCCGACATCCTCTTTGTCGCCAATCATGAGTTTGCTATCGCTGGCCGATGTATCATCATACTCAAAACGCACCAAAGCATCCTGTGCGTCCGTATTATCGGCTGGGTCGCCATTGACAAAACAGCTTGTGGCTACCTGTGGGTTTTCTTGACAATACTCGGCGGTGTTCTGGACAGCGAGGTCTGCGTTACAGGTCGCGGTACTGTGAATCTGAATCGTCGTGCTGCTGTTGCTGCCCTGCACACCAGACTGCATCCAACTGGGCAAACCGCTAAACTCAAGCCGCAGATGGGCATCATCGCCCGTGCGCCCCACAAAAATATCATCAAAGTCATAGGTTCCGTCAGGGTACACCATTGCCGTCGCCACCAAGCCATTGTTGTCATAGGCCGTCACTGTGACATTGCTAAAGCCGGGTTCATTGCTGTTGCGTACGCCATCGCTGTTGTAGTCACGCCAGACCGACCCACTCAGGTCATTGGCATCACAGACGGCTGAAGTCCAGTTGGTGAAGGTGGCGGTGATATGCTCGCTCTCGTCAAGGTCCAACACAATGCCAGAATCGGTTAGGCTCGACCCATGATCCGTATCGCCGCTGACAGCAACGCTCTTGAGTGCCCAGCCAGCCAGCGCATCCTCGGTCAGCGTGTATGTGCCGACAGCTTTGGTGATGAGTGTGCTGGCCGTGTTACCGCTGGTGGTCAGTTGCACTGCCGCCAAGTCTGCATCGTTACTGGAGAAGTCAAACGTACCATTGTCACTCTCTGTGTTTTTGATGAGGGTGATAAACCCAACGGGCAGCGGGGTGAAGGCAAAATCTATGGTGAGATTATCTACTTCCTCAACAATGACGACGGCCCCTGTTGCATCATGATTTTCATCATTGTTGGCATTGGGGTTGCTGTCTGGTCCAGTGAAAACAACTGTGCTGTCAGTATAGTTTGAAGGTGTTGCCACCGTCACGGTATAGGTGTCGTTGACGGGCACGGTGATGGTGTAGAACCCAGCCCCGTTGGTGGTGTCGCTGTAGCTAACGCCGCCGCTGCTGATGGCCGTTACCACCACGCCCGACAACGCCGCGTCAGTCGCATCATTGCCATAGAGTCCATCTCCATCATCCTCGCGCCACACACGGTCGCCAATCTGCACCAGCGGCACAAGGCCAAAGTCGAGCGTGTAGTCGGCATTGCGGTTAATCGTGGTATCGGTGACGCCATTGACAGACTGCCCATGATCGCTCTCATCCCAATCACCGCCGCCCAACTCCAACGTGATAGCATTGGAACAGACATAGCCTGCATGGGTATTGGTGTCCACGCCATTGTCGTCGCCATCCGTGCCGTTGTCGGGGTTGGCTGAAGAGGCGATGTCGGTCGATGATAATGCATTGTTAGGTAGCGCAACTTCGACGACGTAGGTGGTGGCCGATAAGTTGGTAAAGAGATATTTGCCGTTGCTGTCAGTGGTCGTGCTGGTGATGACTGCACCACCACAGACTGAGACCAGATTGACATTCAACCCCGCCATTGGCTGCTCACCCGAATCGAATAGACCGTTGTTGTTGGCGTCACTCCACACCAGATTGCCCAATGAGAGTGTGCCGACCACGCCCGCATCCCAGCGTTCATCCAGCGTATCCACCGAGCCATCGGCACCAGGGTTAACCGTAAACGTACCTGTTGATCCAGTGGTCGTGTCTGCATCCGAATCGACGGTATCGACAGCAGCGTTGGCCGTCACCAACGTGTAACCGCTGGGCGGCGTGAAGATCAACTCATAGGTTGCACCATCTTCAAGGTTGTCAAATTGATAGAAGCCATCGCCATCGGTAAAGGTGGTATCAATGACACTCCCACCGCTGTCAAGCAAATCCACACGCACATTGGGGACACCGAGTTCACCGACATCCTGTTGACTGTTGGCGGTGGTGTCCTCCCACACAAAGTTGCCGATTGACACAGGTGATGCCGGTGTGGGAATCGGCTTCAAGCCTGCGTCGATGGTCGGATTGTGTTCGCCTGCTGCGAGATAGACGGCGGGGCTGTAACTTGTGGAGTTGACATCAGAATCGTTGGTGTCATCCCCCGTTGCCGAGGCCAACGTCCATGTCCATCCCGCAGGCACAACGGCGGTCGTTGTCATCGGAGCCGTGCCTGTAATCGCACTGGCATCAAAGCGCACATAGTAGGCCCCAGCAGGGAGATTGCTAAATTCGTATTTGCCATCCGACCACGTTGCAAAGGCCGTCGTGCTGTCATCGGCATTGCCCAGAATACCATCCGGCCCCGTCTGCACTTGGACATCATCGCCACCACCAACCGTGTTGTCAGTACCCGCGCTCCAGAGCGTGACCAGTACATTCTCCACGTAGTACGGCTCATTCTGGTCGCCAAAGCTGTCGGTGTCATACCAGATGGTGTCGCCCAACGAAGCAGATTGCCAGAGACCAAAGTCATTGGTGGGATATTCCGTCGGGTCGGCAGCATTCTCGCTCCCTGTTACGATACCAACTGTCGCCGTAATCACAGGATATCTGTCCGCGCCATAAACGGCATCTGAATCGAGCGCATCATTTGCCCCCGCATCAACCTGTGTCAGTCTATACCCCGCCAGTGGACCTGCGCTATAATCGCTGGCATTGTCGAGTTTGATGACATAGGTCGTGCTAGCGGTGAGGCCATCAAAGCGGTAGAAGCCATCTGGACCCGTTTGCGTGGTCTGGAGCAGTGTGTCACCCGCCGCGTTATAGAGATTGACCGTGACACCCACAAGCGGCTGCTCGGTGTCATCCTGTACACCATCTCCATCGGCATCATCCCACACATAGTTGCCCAAGCTGGTAAAGTTGTCGGTGTCAATCATGCGCAGACCAACCTTGATGGGTTCGGTGTCGAGCAGCGGCTGCGAACCGCCGTCGCTGTAGATGCCACCAAAGGCAAACGAGTTCCACGCAATGGCGGCGTTGTTGATGGTATCGCCTGCGCACGCGGGGTCATCACATCCCGGTGGATTACCATTGAGTTCGACGGGGACGGTAATCCGCAGAAGTTCTCCTGGCGCAAAGGCCGTGACGGGCTGGAAGCGGAAACCAAAAGAGAGATTGCCTGCTGCGGTTCCTGTGGCAAGTGCCGTACAACCTGCGGGGAAGGAACCTGTCACATCAAGGTCACTGTTGGCAACGCTAAAACGACAGGGGTTGGTGCTGTTGGCATACATGGCCGCACCGTTGAGCAGGTCAGCGGCAGGCACGGTGGTCCACGTTGCGCCGTCATCACTGGAGCGGTCGATGGTGATGTCGCTTGATAGCTGCGTGGCCCAATCAGAGAGCCGCGCACCCAGCACACCCAGCGTGTCAGTATCGCCAGAGTGCGGCAGGAAGTCGGCCACATCGAGTTGGGTGACGGTAACGTTGCCCGTATTTTCGATGAAAAGCTGATAGGTTCCTGTACCATCGGTGTTGGTGTCACCATAAAGCGAATACCGTGAATAGCCCGATGCCAGGTCGAGATTACTCAAGGTCTGGTCGCCATCAAGCGCACCCTTGACCCATTTGGCCGATTGGAGGTCAATCATGGCAGGGACAGTGTAATCCACCGTGTAGCTCTCACAGAGAATCTCCGATGTATTGCCATCGCTATCATAATCGAGCGTGTCGGTGACGATATCCCCACCACAATTATAGGGTGTCCACTCACCTGCAACGCCATAATGGGCGATGTTGGTGATGACGGTGTTGGCGGGTGTGCCAGCGACAATGCGCACACTGAAAAGCATGTAGAGCCGCATGTAGTTGACCGTCACCGGATAGAGCGTACAGCCCGTAAAATCCCATTTGAGCAGGGTGCGTCCTGTGCCATTCCAGTTGGATGTATGCGTAAAAGTGGGGTTCATACAGGCAGGATTATTAAACGGGTCCGCCTCTGGAGGCCATCCAGTCGGAATATTGGCGTGCCATGTCGGGGCAAAGAGCGTCCAGAAGTTTGCCCCACCTTCCTCATAGGGGACATACTCTAGCTCGGCGGGGAGCAAATCATAGAGAATAGGGTCTTCCCAATTGCCCGTTCCCGGCTCGCGCAGACCAAGCTGCGTAGCATAGACAATATCGGCAGGACCTCGGTCAATCGGTGGAATCGCATCGGGATCACGGGCCACCGACTGTATGTGGTTGCCATCAAAGGGGTCTACATCAGGGTTGATGTCCGGTGCAGAAGCAATCTCTTTGGTCACAAGCGCATCAGGACCAACGGGTGTGACGAGGAGATGGCGGTCACAGCTTTGCCCACTATCGCCCATAGAGGTGTCGCTGGAGATGATACAGTTGGTCACATACTCACCCACCGATGGTTCGGTCCAGTTGGGCAATTGGGCAGCAGTAAAGGGATTGCTTGGCAGATAAATCAGGTTGACGGCTTGGTGAATGGTAAAGCTGGTGTTCGCCGGAATCACCCAGCGCGCATTGGTGATGTTGTAGGCGACATATCCTGCCCATAATTCGGTGGTCACACATTGCCCCGGCAACACCCCTCCCAGATCACGATACCAATCCTGCACCGTGTTGTGGCTACTCAGATCGTGCCAGGTCGATGTCCCCTCTTCGCTACCACACTGCACATGAAGTTCAACACTGGTATGCCGCAGGTTGGTGACAATGCCCACATCGGGAAAATCGTCGGTAAAGGTGTAGACAGAACTGCTGGAAGGCACATCAATGTCCCATGCGCCATGCCCACCCAACTGCACTACACTGTGATCGACATCTTTCACCAAATCAACCGTCGCTGGCGGTGCGTCGGGACAGGAAACGAGATTGGAACTGGTGAGCGCGACATCCACTGAGTCCGATGCTGTACTCGCCCCCGTTGCCGTGAAGTCCACTGAGTTGGTAAAACTCCCCGGGTTTGACGAGCCATCACAGGTGGCGAAGCTGGTGCGAATTTTGATCAACCCCGTCGAGCCCGCATCCAGCTGCCCCGCCGGACTCCCCGGTGATTGCAAACTCCACGTGATGGTATTGCCCACTTTGTTGACGGCACTGATCAGCCCACCGCTCCGAGTATACTGGCCGATGTCCATGCCACTGGGGACGGTGCTGACAATCTGCGCGTTGAGACAATGCTCGGTGAGCGAGGCACAGCGGTAGCGAATAGTGTAGCGAACGACATCGCCGGGGTCAACGCTGGTGGGGTTGGCGGAGATGGTGACGCGGAGGTTGGGGGCATGGGGTGCGGCGTGGGCAGTTTGGGGAGTGAGGCTGACAATTGCTGTCAAGAGGATACTGCACAAAACGAATGACCAAAGGTGCCAATGTCTTTGTGGAGATTCTCGGTTTGCTAATATTTTTCTGACTGATACCATATATCGTGCTTCCTTTCTTATGTGTGTCTATCACGGCATGAATGTTGCATGAAAAAGCCGAGTCTTTGAAAAGGCAAAAACCCGGCTGTGTGAATGATGGTTGCATAATAAGCAAAGCGTAGCATGGGGTTGGCGGTAGGACATCGGTCATATGATTTAATGTTTCTGGCATATCGGTTTAAGTGTGGCCTATATGTTTCTTCTGCATTTTAAGCATCAATGCACACCGCTGTAAACGGACGGTGCTAGACAAAAACGCTCCATGAATGGGGCTGATAATATCTACACACGACAAGCCTAGTTCAGTGAACGTTATTCATTGGTGCTATAATAGACGCCAGTATTGTAGAAATAGCGTTAGGCTAATCCACAGAAATAATTACCCGTAGAGTAGGCGGGGAACCCTCTGGGTCCTAACGCCAGTGGACGCGTGTGGAACCCGCACTAGAGAGTGCTAACTCCGCGTTTTAATGGGTATTTTATTTTGTGGAATGGCCTAACTGAACAAGTTATACGAAGATTTCAGTAGATCACAAACCATAAGCGAATACATAGGAAACATCCCTTGCACCCAGAGATTTCGGCCACAGGCACATAGGTCATCCATTATTAAGTTGACGCGTTGAAAATAGATAAGTTGTGCTTGTATTGTGTCCACCTGCGTCTGAGTTAATCCTACTTTTTCACCACGAATTACGGCATCAATCAATAGGCCTGCTAACTAAGCCTTATTCCACTCCCCACGCTCAAAATAGTAATGCACAAGTTGCTCCAGTTGTAATCGCACCACCTGTGCATGCATTTTTTGCAGGTCAAGCGAATCAATATGGTCAAGCCAATTATCCAACGTCCAATATAACTTTAATAATTTTTTTGCTTCACTATTCTCATCAATAGGCACATAGGAGATAAAATCAACGCTCGTTTCTTCCAGTACATTTATCGCCACTGGATACACCTCAATTTTTGGACAAATACACAAAATAATTACGCTCTATGAGTTTAATCTACTAGAGGAATGCTTTCAAAAACCAATTATCGTATATTGATACAACTCGCGACAATACCCAAAAACTTAATTTGTACTGGACTATCAGGGTTTACCGCCATACCGCCACCGTTCCCGGCACAACCCCATCCACCAATGACAGGCGATAGGCATGACCTACTGCCGTCTCTAATTCGGCAAAGGGGAAGTCAGGGAGATAAGTATCAAAGCTCTGTGAGGCGCGGTTCCAGCGATCAAAACTGACGATATTGACAGTGGGTGTGCTGCTGGCTTGCACATCAGCGATGACAAGTGCGGAGTCATTGAGGTTATTGGCGTTGAGCGGGACCATGACCCAGTTGTAGTTGGTTGTGCCAGTGGCGATCAGTTGTTGGGTAAAGACACTAATATCAGGAACGTCACCAAGCAGGGTCCAGACGGCATTCTGCACGGGCTGCCCAAAGAGGTCCACACTGACACGGTAGACACCGCCGACCTGTAGATTAATGCCGCCGAGGAAGGGCAGTGCGGGTAGATAGCTGTCAAAGCTCTGGCTGATGTTGTTCCAGCGGTCAATGGCTTCCACCGTTGCCGGGATGCTTGCGCCATTTTGACTGGTGTTGGTGGCGATGTGGTTGGCGAGGCTGGCGTTGTTGCCCGTGCCTAGAGTGATGCCATCGACAAGCAGCGGCAAACCCACCCAGCTAAAATCATTGCTGCCTGTCTCGGTCAGTGTATATTCAAACTCGCCAACACGATTTGAGAGAGCGGCATTGCCACAAACATCGACAGTGCGCAGCACATAGAAATGGTTGACATCGGGGTTGCCCAAGGCAGCGGTGGTGTCATCTTCGCTGTTACGGATGTCTGGTACAGTCGTGAGCAGTGTACTGCCTGCATCTCCAGGGGAAAAATAAGGCTGTGTACTTCGCCATATCTCAACAGTGGTTCCATCCTGTAGGGGTGTCCAGAAGAGACGCACGGTGGTGAACCCTAGACGACCAATGCGCAGGTCGTTGATGGGCTGTGGCGATTCGGGACAGGTCAATAGAGGGGGATCCGTAGCCGCCCAATTGGTTGGGTCGTCGCCATAAACAGCAAGGTCGATGCGTGATAAAGAGGGGCCATTGCCGTCTGGTTCTGTCACCCAAGGAGCGTCGTCATCATACATCACGCGATCTTCCCAGAGCATGGGGTAGAATGGTTCGCCACCAGCAGGTGTGACCAACGCACCGGGACGTTGTAGTTTGAGTACACCACCGCCATTGTTCAGCCGCACACCCGTCTCGCCGTCATTGGTCCAAGGTCCCACCAGTGGTATTTGTGCAGGCAAGCCATAGGTGGTACGAAAGTCAGCCGCAAGCGTGGCATTGTTGGGGTCAAAGCGCACGACGACCACAAATTCCGCTGGCGCAAGAGTGATACCCATGCCAAAGTCAACATCTACTTCACCACGCAGTCGCCAGTTGTCCAACGATTCGTTGACTGTCCCACCATTGGTGATCTTGATAAATTCCAGATTACGGTCGCTCCCTGCGGGGTTATAGTGAATCTCGCTGATCACCACTGGACCCGCTCGAACGGCATTGCCACTGCCATTAACATCAGTGTCATTCGCTGCCCCAAAGGTGTGCTGCTGCATGGGTTGGAGATCATTTGTCTGGACATTGGCACCAGGCTCATTAAACACTGCGCCATCCGGCCATAACCCCATTGACTCGTTACTGGCCGATGCGCCAAATTCGACACGATCCACAAAGCGAAGCAGATTGCCCACACTGTCGGCTTCCATCAGATAGACATCATCGCCAGTGGTGGAACTGAGCGCAAAGGGCACAGGGTTATTTGGATTGTCTGCGTTGTTAAAGTTTGTCTCGTCAATGACCAGATATTGTCCCGAAGCGATTGTCGTACCCACAGGGAATTTATATTTGCGGAAGCCACCGTTGTTCTCATTGCTGGTGTCGCTCACAAACCAGCCGGAAATGTTGATGGGGGCGGTCGTGCGATTGAGAAACTCAATCGTATCCACCAGCGGTGGCTCACTCGCCGCCAATACCTCATTGATGACAATACGATTGTCGGGTCCTAGCCCTGCGCGACCAGGCGAGCCATGATACTCACTGGACGGTTGCCAATTGTCGCTATCTGCTAGATAGATATTGCGCTGTACACGTGCAGTTGGCACGTCATCTAAACTCTCCACTTCTAACGAGCTGCCATTGCCATCGGCACGACCAGGCCATGAACCGCCATCGTTGTAGGCAAAGGTGAAAATCTCTTCGCCATCACGGTCTCGCATCGCCAGTGTCTCGCCACCATTACTCAACACACCATCCCACTCACCCGCCACAGTCAGGTTGGGCTGGTAGTATGGCGAAGTTGGGTCTTGATAGCGGCTAGCAAAGGCGTCTTCATTTTCGACTACCACCATGTACTCGCCGGGACCGAGTGTAATCAGCGGGAAGGTGAAGGTGATGCCTTGGCTCAGGGTGACATCGGTGAGGTCAATGCGCTCTGTGCCGATGTTTTTAAATTCCAGAAATTCGTATTCATCCGAAGCATAAATCGGGTCAGGGTCATGCCCATCGGGGTTGTAGTGGATTTCGCTGATGACCAGTGTATGACGGCTGGCCTGTGGGTTGACGTGATAGGTATCACCCACGATTGGTCCCCACACACCATTTTTACGCGGACGCGCCTTGATGACGCTGCTTTGTGTGAGTTCGATTGGACCTGTGTATTTGGTGGCCGTTGGTGAGATGGCATTCCCAGGCAGGCGCGGGTCTGTTCCATCAGTTGTGTAGTAGACATTGCTGTTGTTTGGGTTATTGATGGTAATAGGTGTATCCACCCACACAGCGTCGCCATCCGCACTGCCCGACGGTGAAAAGGTTACAGGTTCATAGGGGAAATAGCCTCGGTCCTTGATGTGTTGCAGCACGTAGTCATCTCGCTCTGTCAAAAAGACAGCACTCTCATCCATCCAGATTCGCCATGCAGGGATGACGGCAGGGTCATCAATCCACCGTGCGGCCTCAGCAAGAATACTTTTTTGGATGTAACTGCGCCATTCATTAAAGCGAGCCTCTGCGACCGACGCTTCGAGAACACCATCCAAATCACCCTGCGTATAGTGGGCATTGGCAATGCGGTCAGCAAAGAGAACGCGGAAATCCTGATTACCCGAATCCCAGAGCGCCCCCAAAATATCATGGTAGCCCAACCACGCTGTCAGGTCAGCGTCTACAGGTGGATGGGCGACCCGTCCCCAAGGTGGAAAGACACGGTCAGCATCGGGTGCATCGATCACATAGACACCGGGGTCAGTGGGGTCAACAGGACCAGCAGCGCGGTATTCATGTTCAAATCGGTAATGGGCTTTAATAATCCAGTTATCAAGGAACGCAGAAACGTCGAATCTTTCTTTCACATAGTCGTAATCACCGTTGTTTTCAATAATATCCGCCCACATATCCCCTGTACCATCGACAGGTGACCACGTATTTCCATTCTGCTTGGCGGTGGATTTGACCGCCTCATAATCCTCATCATTGCCCGTACTTTCTGGCGCATACTCGATGTAAAAGTCCGCATCGACCCGTTCGTTTAGATGATATTGGCCTTCATAGATGCCGTTGTGATAGACGTGTACAAAGTAGCCGTGCGGCGCAAGATTCCCCATATCTAGCATCGTATCAGCGGTATAGCGACGCCCCATGTAGCTGGCTCGTTCTGGGCTACCACTCCGTATCTGCGCACTATACAGTTGGTCGGCAGAACCGCCAGAATGTAGCTCGATGGTATCAAACTTTTCAGCAGGTGTATAGACACCCTGCCCCCATCCTTCAAAGAGCGGCCACGCCAGATTTTTCGGCCCAAATTCGCGGTCAAAGGAAAGACGCAGGTTGTTCTTGGGGTACTCTAAACTCAAGTTGCCATAGCGTTTGATGCCTGCATCGATCTGGAAGCCAGGTTTGCCATCGGGATAAATCAATTCAAGCGAAGTCTGTACATAAGCAACTTCTTCCTCGCGGGTGGCTGGTCTCGTGATGACATTGGATGTGACAATCGAGATGGTCGGCAGATCAACCAATGCATCAACCATTTGATCCGCATAGGCGTTGACAATCGCTTCGCTCATGGTCTCCTGTGTAATCACGTCTTCGGGGAAAATGTAGGTGTGCGTCGCGACGGGGGAGCGTGTCCCCGGCTGTGTGCCGTCACCAATATAGGCGAGAAAACGAAGTGGCGTTGTGCTGTTAATGGTTAGCGGCCCGTTGTAAATTGTGCCATGTGTTGGCGATGGCCGAGTTGCGTCGGTGGTGTAGCGGATGGTTGTGCCTTGTGTGGCTGTGAGCGAAACCGTCTCTGATGATGTGTAAAAGCCACGCCCTACGCTGGTGCTGGGTGGGGCCAGTTGATAGAGTTGGACGCCTGTGCCGTTGGCCGCGTTGGGTGTGGCGGGCGAGAAGTAGACTTGGCTACCGTTGGGGTCTAGCCCAAAAGAGACATTGCCATATTGTTCGGGATAGGTTGGGGGAAACTCGTTGGCGATGGTTTCACCATCTGGTTGGACAAGCGCAAGATAGTCACCGCTACTGCTCAGTCTAAAGTTCGTGTGCAGTTGTGAGCCTGCCTCAGCCCGATCCTTATCCGAGGCGAAGACGACAAGGTAGCCATTGCCCCCAATCGTCACAGATGGAAACTGCCATTTGGTCAGATTGGCAGCATCATCCGTCAGAAACCAACCCTCCAAATTGAGTCCGCTGGTCGTTGTGTTGTGGAGTTCAATCCAGTCGCTGCTATCGCCGTCTTCGTCAAACAGCGCGTCGTTGTTGGATGCCATGAATTCTGTGATGATGACGGGGCTGTTATTTTGCGATACGCTAAAGCTTTTTGCGACGCTTACGGCAGAAACAGGTTTAGTAAAGGAAGCAAATCCTTCTACATCAAATAGTATGATCACAAGGGTAAGAATTACACTTATTATCAGTCTTTTCTTGTCTAAACGCATCAGCCCTCCAAAGCACACATGAAATCATAACCTTACAAACATGGCCTTGGAAGTTAACGAGAGGTTGATTTATCGCGTTCCTACAATTAGGGTAGGTTGGCTGTCGATATACTTTCAATCCGACATAACCACGACCAACACACTGCGTTTCCCTGCCTCACGACATAGGACTGAAATCCCATGCTGATAAGCAGAATTTGCTGAAGTCAGGCTATGGTGTTTGTCAGTATCTACGTTTTTGTGAATTGGTATCGTGTTTTTTGACACGCTACCCTGCTATCTGTTATACTCTGCACAAGCAAACATATGTTTGCCAACACATAGGAGTATTACATGGCAAGACAAAAATCAACCAAAAATTCTAAACAGCAAGAATCACAAGAGGATCAGCAATCACAAGAGAAAGATAGAGGCGCCAATGAGACTCGTCGGGTGCAGAATCCCCATGATGCCTATTTTAGAAGGGTGTTCTCTCGACTCGATCATGTACGTGAATTTCTCGAAGGATTTTTGCCCAAAGAGATTGCGGACCTCATCGTGTTAAGTCAAATAGCCTACATCAATGCCAATTACACGGATGAGGATTTGGCACAGCATAACGCCGATTTGGTTTTCCTTGTGCCGCTCAGAGAGGTATTTGGGGCAGAAGGTAAAAAGAATGAACCTGATTCAGTAGAGGTCTACTTTTTGTTTGAACACAAAAGTTACCCCGAAGAAAGTGTTCTTGAACAGCTACTGCGTTACATCGCTCTGCGTTGGCTGGCTGACAGAGAGAATAGACGAAAGCCTCGTGTGGTTGTGCCAATTGTCTTTTATCATGGGCAAAAAG
This sequence comes from Chloroflexota bacterium, assembly GCA_039029935.1. Lineage (GTDB taxonomy): Bacteria > Chloroflexota > Anaerolineae > Caldilineales > Caldilineaceae. The sequence goes on along the minus strand of JBCCFC010000076.1, from coordinate 3,493 downwards.
ATTGGAATATCGACAAGGATTTTGCAGACATCTTTAAACACGTCCATCCAGACCTGCATAAATTCATTCCCAAATTTGACTACGTGTTTATCAATACAAGCAAGTATACCGATGAGCAAATCAATCAGTTGGTCTCATTAGGGTCTTTACAAACAGCCCTTTTGCTCTTAAAATATATCCACAACAAAGGGTTAGGTGACAAACTTGTGGAAATATTGACGCCATTGGTTGATACAAAACTACCGCGAGAGGAGCTATGGCCCTTGTTGGAAGCAACACTACGATATCTGGCAGGGCGGGAGAGTAATCGGTTGTCTGATGAGGTTATCAACAACGCGCTAAAAACAGTGTTTCGGCAAGCAGGAGAGGAGGTTATGATGGAGTCAATTGTAGATCGTTGGATTGACCAAGGTGTCCAAAAAGGAATTGAAATTGGTCGACAAGAAGCAGAACGAGAATTCTTAACCAAACATCGAAAATCAATTATCGGCATTTTGAGTCACATGCTGTCCATAAGCGAAAAAGACCAAGAGGCTGTAGGCATTGAGCTTGAAAAAATTAACGAGATGGATGCCTTATATAGGTTAACCGACGCGGCACTGCAGGCCACAAAAAATGGACTCACCTATTTTATGCGACAACTTTTTATTGAAAGTAATGCAAGTGTCATGGAAAGTAGTGCTAGCGCATAGACACGTTACGCCTGTCAACCGCTCTCATTAAACACCTGAATGCCCGTCCAAAACGTAATCGTGCGTTCAGTGGCATGGGTATCCTTGCCCGTTGTATGCCAACTTCGGACTGGCGTCCGAAAACGGACAAGGATGTCTATGCTACTTATCTACAAGCACCTGAATGCGTTCGTCCTTATCCGGCCAAAAGGCAATCGTCCCCTGTAATTGAGCGGCATCGGGAATCGGATTCGGATAGGTCCATGCGATTCCCGCATAGGTCTCGTTGTTGACCACAACGTTGTAGTAGCTGGCATCCCCTTTGTAGGGGCAGTGTGTCTGTTTGTCAACGGCTGTTAAAAACTGCATGTCGATATCCGCATGGGGAATATAGTAGCGTGGTGGATGCCCTGTTTCATACAACAGTATTGAACTGTTTGTGTCCGCCACCGTCACCCCATCCACAAGCACCTGTATATGTTGTGAGTTAGGTTGATAGTCAAGTTGATGTTGCGTTGTCATAAGTAAGTATATCTCCTATAGATTTAGTGTCGCTGATTAGTCCGATAATACCAGTCATTGATATTGCGGCCAATTGCCTCTGGCTGGTCCTCTTGGATAAAGTGGATGCCTTGGCCGACATAGACTGCCTCATAGTTTGCCATATGCTGACGTAAAAAGGCAACTGCCATCCGCGGGTTGAGCGCACTCGGGCTGACATACACATGCAGCTTGGGTATCTCGCTGCTCATCAACTATTCATTTTATGTCTCCAAATTCGTTTGTCCAATTGATTCAAGATTGATATTGACACAGAGCGATACTTTTTTCGCTCGCCCTCGTCAAGCATAGTGTACAATCAATCGACGGCGGTGATTATCCCAAGCCGTTTATTTCGCTGAGATAGGCTCTTTTGTGTTCTAGGTGGTCAGCAGACGGTAAATCGTTTACGGTTGATGCCCCGTACATCGGCTGAACTTTTTGTGATTGGCAACCGTTTATTCTGTAGACATGATCTGTTTGCTCTTTTGTTGACGCCAGCATAAACGATTCACATAGAAATATACATCGGTGATCTCCATTGACAATCGTCTCAATTGAGCGCAAAATCAAGACATCTGTTCTTGTTTGTTATGATGTCTGATAAAAGAGTAAACGATGTCGGACACACGAATCACGGAGATTGAACAACAGATTCAGCTACCACTGAATCATAAACAAAAATACAACAAGGAAAACATCATATGAGTCAAACATCAACAATACCAGGTGCGCGCAACTTGATGGGGATACAAAATATTCGGCAGATTCAAAAAACAAGCTTACTTGGGTTTGCGATGGATTGTTGGCAAACATATGATGATTTGTTTTTTATGCAACTGGGTCCGGGTGGACTCCATTTTGCGGCACATCCAGAGATGGTACGGGCCATCAGCCTCAGTAGTGACTATAGCAAAGTTGGTAGTTACGCTGGCGTACGGCAATTTCTCATGGGCGATGGGCTTATCACCAGCGTCGACAAAAGCTGGCGTCGGCAGCGCAAAACGCTGTCACCCTTTTTCACCCCACGCGGCATCACCCAATACGCGGAGATGATGCTTGATGAATGCAACAGGCTATTGGAATCTTGGGGTAATTTCGCTGATACGGGTGAGTATCTTGATATCGGTGATGAAATGTTGGGCTTTGCGGCACGGATTATCTTGCAGGCCATCTTTAGCATTGAGCAAACGGAACGCATTCAACAGATATCCAAAGATGTCGATACCGCGCTGGCCTTTGTCAGTACACGTCATCAGTCACTCATCCATCTGCCATTGTGGTGGCCCAATGCTAGAATCCATCGCTATAATCAAGCCTATGCGCGGCTACAGGGGTTTGTCAATCAACTGATTGTGCAGCGACGTGATATGCCAATGGATGAGTGGCCGCGCGATATTTTGACCACACTGCTCCAAACGCCATTGGTGGCGGATGAGGAGGAGAACGAGCAGGTGATCTCCAACGCCCTCATTTTTGACAACTGTATGACCTTCTTTGTTGCGGGACATGAGACGACCGCACGTAACCTTGCCTTTACGCTCTACCAGCTCTCACAAAACCCCGAAGCCGAAGCCAAGCTGATTGCTGAAGTGGATGATGTTCTCAATGGTGGTCCAGTGACGATTGATGCGCTTAAACAGATGCCCTATAGTCTGCAAGTCATCAAGGAATCGCTCCGTCTATATCCTATCGCTGCCTACTATCCTCGTGATGTCATCGTGGATACGACGCTGCAAACCAGCGCAGGACAAACGTATACGCTCTCTGTTGGCGATACAGTCATGCTCTTTCCTTATGCCACCCATCGTCACCCCGACTTTTGGCACGCTCCAGATCAATTCGACCCTGATCGCTTTACCCCTGATGCCGAATCCAACCGCCATCCCTATGCCTACGCCCCCTTTGCCGCAGGTCAGCGTGTATGCATTGGCAACAATTTCTCGCTGCTCGAATCGCAACTCTTTCTCGCATCCATGTATCAACGATTCCGTGTGCGCCTGCGTCCCGAACACGACCCGCGCATCCAAGCCGTCGCCACCATTCAACCAACAGCCGGGTTGCCTATGCGAATTGAACGTTTAAAGAGATAGGTAAAACTTGTGGAGTTAGCACTCTCTAGTGCGGGTTGTACACGTAAAAGCCGGCATTAGAGATTACACGCAGTAGAAATTGGTCTGACCAATTTTCTCGTTTTGCTCCGCTTGCGTGTCAGCGGGTTCCTCGAAAATAGTGTCTAAAGTAGGACCCCAAATATCAGGGTCAGGTTCAGGGATACTGTG